>PUOW01000227.1 GCA_003552185.1 Spirochaetaceae bacterium | reverse complement strand
CTTGCTCGTGAACTTTTCGCCGTTTACCTGTGCGTGCAATTTGTCACCGAACTCCTGGGTCTCCGCTCGATCGTGATTCGAGTTGCGGAACAGCGTCGGTTCGGTGACGTCGCGTTTCACGACAAGCGTGACGGATGGCTTTTCCTTTCGATAAATGTCGAACGATTCAACGAGACCTTTGTCGGGGTATTCGAGTGTCATTGTTAACTCTGGAGTTTTTGTTCGTATGCGTAGTAGTACGAGTTGACGAGCGCGTCTTCCCAATCCGAGAGCTTCTTCAGGTCGTAGAGGTCGTTCTCGAGGAGATACGACTGGATCGCCTCGACGAACGCCTCTGCCTGTTCGGGTGTCGCGTATCCTGCGTAGTCTTCCCGATCGGCAGCAGCGTACACCTGACTCTCAACGTATTCGACGAGTTGTTTGTCGTCCATCTGCTGGTTCATTCCGCTGAGGAACGCGTCGAGCGCCTCGCGAAATACTTTCGTCTTCTTATACTTGCTATCGAATTGTTTGCCGAACAGGTCGATTCCCCGTTCGGCGACGGTTTTCATGTCCATGAGTGCATCTTCATGATAGGTTTCGAAGTACTCCCGAAGATCCGAGAGCCTGGCTGCGTTGTCGTGGTTGACGACTGCGAAATCGGCGATGCTATGGAACGTATCTCGATCGAGCTGGAGATAGGGATTGCTCATGTTCGCCTCCTGCCCGATCATGCTCATGATCTTGAATAGCTGGAGTGCACGCCGGAGATGCGATTCTGACCGATCTCCGTCGACGAACTCGGGGAGTGGTCCGAACCGCTCGGCTTCGTCCAGCCCGAGGAGTTCTTGTGGTCGGGTGGTCTCCTCGTCTTTGAAAACCGCATCCGCGCTCTCGAAGCGCGTGAACGGTCGTCCGACGACCACCTTCATCCCAGATTCTCTGGCGGCTTCCATGACCTGCCGGATGACTGCCATCCGGTGATTATCATCGGACATTCTCTTACCACCATTAATGTAGAATGGTTGAACGAAGTACTGGGATTTGATCAGATCGACTTTGATCTCGGGGTCATCAAACTCGTCGCTATCCCCTTGTACAATATTGCCAATTCGTTTACTTCGAAGACGTACATCGCCTAGGAAGTCGTCAAAGTAGAAATATGCAGTTTCAATTTTATGATTAGTGCTGACATCGTTCTGTTCACATATATGTGAAAATAGTGCGTACTCTAGGTTACACACTTCACAGATCGATTTATACTCTTCATGGGGAGGAACACGGCGAGAATATTCGTATGTGCGATAAACTCCACTATTTCCCTTCTGATATTTTGCACTAGATTCTGCTCCACAGAGAAAGCACATATCATCTTTTTTATTAATTTTCTGGTTAGATCTGCCGTCGAAAAACCGATCGACGACAATGCTTATCGCATCAGTAGCTGGTTCAAGATCTTTGGAAAGTTCTTCATTCGTTTTTTCCCGAAGGAATTCTAAATCTTCAGAGTATTCATCATGATTCTCGCATAAATGTGCGAGGAACTCTATCTTGATCAGTTGTGCCTTACGGTTAGTTGATCCCTCGATAGATTCATACGTTTGATCGTATGCTCGATTGAGTTGTTCAGTTGGAAACTGCTTCCGGCCGTCCTCATAGATTGCCTTAATCAGCGTTGGGAGACATTCTTCGAAACCTTGAGGAAGAGATTCAAACGAATTGTCTCTCCCAGCGCCGGATAATAGCAAATCTCTTGCTTGTTTTCTGATTTGTTCCTCCTTACGATCCAATGGAATCTCTATTTCACTAAGGATATCATAATTGAAAGAATTCCAGGTTAGTTTACATTCAAAATCGAATTCCCTTCCGATCCGATCAGGAGCACGTTTTGAGATTTCTGTCTTAAGTTTCGACCGATTAATTGTTCGTCCTAAATATAGGATTGAGTTCGGTGAGCTTCCGATGATGACACCATATGGTTCAATAGCCACCTCGCCAGCGATGACTTCCTTCGCAGCAGCCAGCAGCGTATCGTTCAGGATCGGTTGTTCAAGTTGCGTGAACGTGACGAGATGGACATCGTCATCCCCGATCAGGGTGCACAGCTGTTCGTACACGCCTTCGATTCCTTCTCTGAGAGCAACCGACGCGGTGCTGTCGCCGATCCGACAGTATCGCTCGAGTCCTTTGAAGTCGGTGTCTACACCTCGTGTTTCAGTGCTGTCTTCGGTGAGCTCGGTTCGCTGGACGAGATATTGAAGATCGTGACGATAGCCCTCCCCGAGGAACTCTTCGATACCGAAGGGATCTCCCTCACGTGGATCCCCATTTTCGTCGGGCTCAGGATCGAAGTACCAGTCGAACGCTTCGGCCGTATTTCCATCGACGTCTACGTCGTACGCCTCGCGAACGAATTTGTTCGTGTCGTGAAGTGCAAGCGCGGACGCGAGGACACGAACGTCTTCACCGTAGTCCTCGAACAGATCCTCCCCAGGTCCAACTGCCTCGTAGACGAACGCATTCACCCCGATCGTTACTGCGTTCAGGATGTGGGCAGCCAGCGACGAGTTCGCCGTGGAATCGACTTTCGCGTCATACTGTCCTGCTGCGTCGATGACGTTCGAGTAGAGATCGGTACTCCCAACGAGCGTTTCGTGGGCCTCTCGAGCGGCTTCGGGGTTCATACTGTTACCTCCACCTCCACGTTCCCACACCCTCGAGCAACGGCACTCCCGACACCACTATACTCCCCGAACAGCGCGAGTGCCACCACTGCGTTCTGGACGGATTCACTCGCGTCTTTGAACGCGTAGGTACACTCTCCGGAAAAGCCCTGCCTGAACAGGTTTCGCGTCTCGCCGTCGTCGTTCTCGACCCGGTTCACCAGCACACTGTGTGTCCTGTACGCACGCGCGTTCGGTTTCTCGATCACGGACGAGCGCAACGCTTCCCGAGTCAACTCGAGTTCGAGTGCGTCGGGGGCGGTCCGGTTCCACTTGTTCAGGAGCGACCGGAACACCGCCACGCGATGGGGGAACATCGTCGTTACGTCGTCCGCCTCTTCGATACACGTCGCCGTCCGGAACCGGATCGTGACCGCCGGATCGTCGACCTCGCTCGCGCGTTCGAGTAACTCCTCGTGAGTCGCGTTTTCGCTCTCGAAAGACTCCACGCGAAGCGTGCCGTCGGTCAGCCCAATTGTCGACCCCTCGAGGACGAGCTCTTTGACGAGTGCCTGGAACACGGCCTCGTCGTCGGGATCGACGATCCCCAGGGTAACCTCGTAGGCCTCGTTCGGGCGGACGGACTTGTGGTGAGGGCGATCGCTATCGCCGAAGACACCATAGAGCCCGCTGTTGTGGAGGCTTCCGAGTGGCGAATCGTGGACGCGCTGACTCACCGACTCGTCGGCGTCGTCGAGAACACCGAGCAGTGCGCCGTAGAGCGGATAACCGTCCGACTGCGGGACTGGAAACCGCTCGCTCGGCCGCACAGTGAGCGTCACACGCCTGGCACGCGAAACGTTTTCTGTTAGTTGTCCCATGTGACCGATACGTGCTAATAGTCAAACACTACGGGCATAAATCTATCGGCAGATCGAAACGGTTGCAATAATAGGGAATTTACGGACGAAAATTGCGCCTTTATGCAACGGTGGCTTTTTTATGATCGTAGCCGTTGAACGGCCATGCGCACGTACGTCTCCCCGATCGGATACAACTCCACCAGCGTCGTTCGGCCCGTTTTCAGCCGAGGCCTGGACTCGGGAGACAGGGTCGTGCTCCTCCGGCCGAACGAGGAATCGGACGAAGAGCGTGCAACGAACGCGATCGAAGACGTGAGCCGTCTGTTCGGTGAGATCGAGCCGGACGTGACGCTATCCACCGAACGAATCACGTACGACGAGTACCCGACGGCGGTTCTCGAGTGCAGTACAATAATTAGATCCTCCGAGGGGGACGTGATCGTTAATCTCGGTGGCGGTGCCCGTGATCTACTCGTTCCGTTGACGACGGCGGCGCTGGTGCACGCCGAACTCATCTCCGAGACGCTGGGCTTCAGTGATATCGATGGCTCAGTACGAAACGTAGAACTTCCAGTAATGACTGCCTCCGTGCCGGATAAAGCCTACCCGACACTGACCGAAATTGCTAGACGATCCGATTCGGTATCGGTTCCGACTCTGACCGAGGTGCTCGACCGTTCCAAGAGTTCGATCACACGCCACGTATCTGTGCTCGAAGAAGCAGGGTTGGTTCGGTCGGAGAAACACGGTCGAACGAAGGTCGTCGAGTTGACGTTCACCGGTGAGCTCTATCTCCGAACTCGAGATGATCGTTGATTTTATCAACTGACTTAAACCCCGTAGACAGCCCCAGCTGATGAATTCGTCCAAGAATTCCGCTCGCGGAGAAACGCTCTAGTAGATATATCTTGACCGTCTGTCACAGAGAATTGAAAACCCGAGAAGGGGCTGAAATATTAGCGGACGCCGACACTAATTGATCAACGTACAAACCGTCTCAAGTAACAGAAAATCCGAGAAAGGACCAGAATTCCGGAAGCCACACCCGCTAATTTATCTCCCGGTCGTGAGAACCGACCTGGCATGATCACGGACGCTCGGGCGCTCGAGACGACGTACGTCCCCCAGGATCTCGAGCACCGAGATGGCCAAATCAGCCAGCTCGCCACCGCCCTCCAGCCGATCACCGACGGTGGATCCGGTGACCACACCCTCATCTTCGGCCCCTCCGGGAGCGGGAAGACGACCCTTGCGAAGTTCGTTGTCCGGAAGCTCCGCCAGGAAGCGTTCGACGTCACTCGCGCGTACTGGAACTGTATGCGTGGCTCCTCGAAAACCGACGTCCTCCACGGGTTCGCCTCGGACGCGAAAATCGGCCACCACCTCCCACACGACGGCACCAGCGCGAGCGCGTTCATTCAGGAGTTCCAGCGGTCCGACAACCACATCGTCGCGATCATCGACGAGGTCGACGTCCTCGAGGATGAGGCCATCCTCCTCGGGCTCGGCGATCTCCCGAACGTGACGCTCGTGTTGATCATGATCGCCTCCGGCGTGAACGAAAGCAGGTCGCCGTTCACCTGAGGCGTGGCAAACGCTCCGGGGCGTTCTTCGCGCTCGTCCCCTTATCCCACACTCGTCCACACGCCCGGTAGCCCACGTCGGTATATCCCGAGGCTATCAGGCCGATGGTCGCGTGGGAGTATCCGACTAAACCACGGGAAGCCTCGGGGCTTGACCCCGAGGCGGTTCACTTCTCCTGTTGTGGAAGTTGTCTGATCGGCTTGAGCACGAAACGGTCACGTCGACACGTTGCATCGAGATCCGGATCTGATGTCTCTGGACGAGATCGTGCCAATCCGTTCACGAGCTCTGTTCGAAGTTCCTCCCGACCGAGTGT
>PUOW01000437.1 GCA_003552185.1 Spirochaetaceae bacterium | reverse complement strand
ATC
Source organism: Spirochaetaceae bacterium (assembly GCA_003552185.1). GTDB lineage: Bacteria > Spirochaetota > Spirochaetia > DSM-27196 > SLAA01 > B1Sed10-166. Next base: position 5,449 of record PUOW01000437.1, on the reverse strand, counting down.
GTCGGGACTACTACCGACTACGATACGATCCAGTTCGACTTCATCGACATTCAGGCGAATGTCTCGCTGCCTGACAGTCGGTTCGAGTACGAGTCGCCTCCGGCTTCGAGCACGTTCGAGGACTTCCTCTTCGAGAGCGGCAGCTGAAGGACGATATGGAATCGATTGCGGAGAAGCTTCGTACTGCCCGTGAAGAGAAAGGGTATAGCCTCGAGCAGGTCGCTCGCGATACGCACATCGCCAAGCGCTACATTACCGCAATGGAAAGCGAAGACTTCTCGGTTTTCCCCGGTGAGCCGTATCTGATTGGGTTCCTCAAGAACTACTCGGCGTACCTCGGGCTGAATCCGAACGAAATCGTGAATCTGTATCGTAACATCAAGCTGCAGGAGCAGCCGGCACCGATGGACGAGCTGCTCGATCGCCGGGGTTATACCGGTGTCGGCCGGATCGTTCTGATCGTGCTGGTTGTGCTCGTCCTTGCGGTCGGCGGCATATTCCTGTTGACCGACTGGTTCACCGGCGTTTCCGATCAACCGACCGGCGCTCCGGTTATCGCAGAGGCCCAGGCCGACGTCGACCTGCGATAGGCGGCGCCTCCGGAAGTACTCCGTATGGCGCATCCGGCATCCAATCCCGACTATCTTGCTAATCTCAACGACGCGCAGCGCGAGGCGGTAACGCACTGGGGCGAGCCGCTACTCATTCTCGCCGGCGCGGGCAGCGGCAAGACTCGGGTCATCATCCACAAGATTGCGTGGCTGATCGCCGAGCGCGGCCTCGATCCGCGCTCGATTCTGGCGGTGACCTTCACGAACAAGGCAGCCGGGGAGATGCGCTCGCGGGCGTCCGAGCTGGTAGAAGGCGGGTCTCAGGCGATGATCCGCACCTTTCACAGCTTCGGCGCCTGGATGCTGCGCAGAAATCACGCCGCCGCCGACCTTCCGGCCGCTTTCACGATCTACGACGACGATGATTCGGTCTCGCTTCTGCGGTCACTCTATCCGGACGAGCCCAAAGGAACGCTTACCCGGTGGGCGCGGGCGATAAGCCGCGCGAAGGATTACGCCCTCGGCCCCGACGACAATCTCGACGAAGTCGATTTCACCGGTGAGCTCGCGGAGATCTACCGTGAGTACGACCGGCGCATGCGGGAGATCGGAAACGTCGATTTCGGCGATCTGATCATGCGCCCGCTGCAGCTCCTGCGCGACGACGAGGTGGTGCGCCGCCGCTTCCATCAACGCTATCGCGCGATTCTCGTCGATGAATACCAGGACTCCAACGTTGCCCAGTTCCTGTTGCTCTCGGAGCTCGCATCTCCGGAGACCTTCATCTGCGTCGTCGGTGACGACGATCAGAGCATATACCGTTTTCGCGGCGCCGAGGTCCGTAACATCCTGACCTTTCACGAGCACTTCCCCGGTACCCGTATCGTGCGCCTCGAACAGAATTACCGATCGACCGCACCGATTCTCGATGTGGCCGGCCACGTGGTCGCCTGCAACGAGGGGCGGCTCGGCAAGAGACTTTGGACCGACCGCGAGCACGGACCGAAACCGGTGCTTGCGCTGCTTCAGAACGCCGAGGAGGAGGTTGAGCTGTGCATCGACCTGATTCGCAGAGGCAGGCGAGCAGGTGATACCGCAATCCTCTATCGAACCAACGCCCAGAGCAGGCTCTTCGAGACCGCCCTGATGGGCGCCGGAATCCCCTACCGCATCATCGGAACGGTGCGTTTCTACGAGCGGGAGGAGGTAAAGGATGTGCTCGCCATACTGCGTTTCATCGCGAATCCGCGCGACGAGGTGAGTTTCCGCCGTATCATCAACAAGCCGGCACGGGGGATCGGCGCGAAATCGGTGGAACGGATCGTGCGTTCGGCTCTCGAACGTGGCGGTTCGCTGCTCGAGGCGCTGTCGCACGATGTGCCGGGGTTGACGGCGAAGGGGCAGAACGCTCGCGCGGCGTTTGCCGACATCATCACCCATCTCATAGAAGAGCTCGATCGCGAGCCGCTTGCCGCATTCGTCGATCGGGTGGCCGAAGAGAGCGGCTTGAAGCGCTATCACGCCGAGCAGGACGAATACGCCGGCACGCAGAAGCTTGCGAATATCGATGAGCTGGTGAACGCTGCAGGCATCTACGGAGGTGGGCGCGATGGGCTGGTCGAGTTTCTCGAGATGATCGAGCTCGACGGCGCCCGTGAGCAGGATGCCGGCGAGGATGCCGATGCGGTTACGCTCATTACGATGCACAACACGAAGGGACTGGAGTTTCCGCGAGTGATTATCACCGGGCTCGAGGACGGGCTCTTCCCGCGGGGAGGCGAGGAGAGCGCCGAGGATCTCGAGGAGGAGCGCAGGCTCTTCTACGTTGCGGTCACCCGCGCTCAGGACGAGCTCTATCTCACCAGCTGCCGATATCGGCGGCTCTACGGACGGCTGACCGAGTTTCCTCCCTCACGCTTTCTCGGAGAGATTCCGTCGGAGCTGCTCGAGCTCGCCTCCGAGTCGGCGGCCGGCGGCGGCGAGGCCGAAGGCGTTGACGATCGCGATGGTGACTGGGGCTCGGCCGAAGAGCTCCCGGCGGGGACCGGCGTCTTCCACGACGACTACGGCGTCGGTGTCGTCCAGAAGCGCTGGCGGCACGGGCGTAATGTAATGGTGCGCGTTCGCTTCGAGAACGGTACCTCCGCGACCTTCATTCCACGGTACACCCCGCTGGAGCGGGTGTCGCTCGGTGACTCAGAATGATGAATACGCGCGCTCACTCTCTCCTCGACGAAGTCCCGTTGATCCGCCGCGCCGCCGGATACCGGCTCTACACCGGTGACGGGAGGCGATTTCTCGACGCGTGGCAGGCCGGCGGTGCCGCGCTGCTCGGTCACCGCGCCGGGCGATATCGCGAGGCGTTCGCGAACAAGGCGCAGCGTGGGTTGACGGTGCCGCTCCCCGCCCCCGAGACGCGCAAGCTGCGACGTGCTCTGGCGACCTGGCTGCCCGCCGATCGGCCGGTGCGGCTTTTCGAGAACAACGACCGTATGTTCGCCGCGATTCGCTCCTGTGTCGGCGCCTTCGAGGTGGTCGATCCGGCGATGGGAGAAGCGTACTCCTCGCCGCGCACCCCGGACGCGAGGCGAGTGGTGCTCGCCCGCCCGTTTCTTTCGCCGGAGGCTTCGGCGGCCGACTGGATGTTGCCGGTGCTCCCGCTGCCTGCGCCGTTCGCGTGTGCGGTGCTGCTCGGGGAGGAGCTTGAGGAGCCGGCCCGGCAAGAGGGCGGCTCGGCGGGGCAGGACACCGCAGCGGCCGGCGCCGGGGGCCGTGACGTTCGGTCGCCCAGCGCCACGGACCAGGACGCCGCAACGCCCGGCCCCCGACGCGAAGCGCAGCTTCCCGACGGCGAGCTCGTTCCTGTTGCCTCGATCGCGTCGGTGACGCGCGCGTTGCACCACCTGTTCCGGGTTGCGCGTGCCGGTGACCACGGCGGCGCCGGGGTCGCCGCGGATCTCGCCGAAACGGGGGTGTGGCGTGTCCGGGGGCCGTATCTCGAAGCGAGCGTGGCCGCGAATGAGGAGCGGTACCGGCGGCTGTTCCTGCTCTATCGGGACAAGGGGGTAATCATCAGCCCTGACCGATTGCAGCCGAGCATCGTTCCCGCCGATATGTCGAAGGGAGAGCGAGCGCTCCTGATCGCAGCGACGGAGCGTGCACGCGAGGAGGGGCTGACGCAATGAACGCAGAGGTTGTAGCACTCGGAGCGGAGATGGTCGTCGGAGCGGTGGCTACCTTTCTTGCTATTCTGCTCTGGTCGAGAACGCGCGATGTCGCGTGGATGCTCATCGTTACCGGAACGGTCGTCTACTACTCGACGCTCGTATTCGAGGCGCTCGCGATCCTCGGAACGGTCGACCTCGATGCGGTGACGATCGGCACGGTCAGTGTCGGCCGCGTCGTAATCGCCGTCGCTCCGATGACCTTTTTCGCGATCGCATTCGCGGTTATGCTCGCCCGCAAGATCACATAGCGATTATTCTGAAACCTTGACATCGTCCGCAAAATGCCCGATTGTAGGTCGCGATATAATGAACACTGGAGGCCACCGTACATGGTAGCATTGATCGTCGGCATCATTTTCATATTGTTTGCGGTCTATACCGTTCTTCCGTTTCCGTGGGCACTCGGCTGGTGGGAACCGGTTCTCGAGTTCCTCATGGGCGGAGTGCCGATACTCGCGCTGTTCATCGGTTTGATCGCCGTGTTCATCGGTATTGCCGATATAAAGGACAAGATCGAAGCCAAGAAGGAAGAAGCCGAGGAAGCGGCGGAGGCGAACAAGCAGTCGTAATCGGCGGCCGGCGTGGTGGCGGGTTTTCTCCATTCCCGGCACCCCGCCCGCTCACCATGACACGAGCGGATCCGACCTCGGTACCGGCCCTGAACCTGCGAGATCGATAATGGCACGCGAGAACGTCGTTGACACATCGCCACCGGTTGTGGCAATCTTGCCCTCCACGCTGTGACCGGCCACCGGTCGCGCTTTGAAAGGTTGAAAAAGCTATGAAAACCATTTTTGCGAAAACTCAGGACGTGGACCGAACGTGGTATGTGATTGACGCGGAGGGAGAGGTGCTCGGACGCGTGGCCACCAGGGTAGCATCGATCCTGCAGGGCAAACACAAACCGATCTACTCGCCGCATCAGGAACTCGGCGACTACGTGGTCGTCATCAACGCCGCGAAGATCGACGTGACCGGACGCAAGCGGAGCGACAAGCTCTACTATCGGCACACAGGATATCCAGGTGGCATTCGGGTGGAGAACTTCGAAAGCCGCATTCGCCGCCGCCCGGAGTTTCCCCTCGAGAACGCGATCCGCGGCATGTTGCCGAAGAACAGACTCGGACGAAAACTCTTCAAGAACGTGAAAGTGTATCCCGGAGCGCAGCATCCGCACGCGGCGCAGAAGCCGCAGCCGCTCCCGGTGGTACCGGGAAAGGAGTAGAACAGTGGCAGAGAACCTTGCTCTAGCGACCGGTCGGCGCAAGAATGCCGTCGCGCGCGTCTATCTGCGACACGGAAGCGGTACGATCACGGTGAACGGACGAAAGGCCGACGACTATTTCGGTTCGTCGGACGATCTGTATATGGTCAACCAGCCGCTCGACGTCACCGATTCGCTCGGCTCTTATGACATCCTGATCAAGGTGAAGGGTGGCGGCAAGTCGGGTCAGGCGGGAGCCATTCGACACGGCATAAGCCGCGCGCTCTCGAAGTACGACGAGGCGAATTACCGACCGTTGCGTGCGAGCGGTTTCATGAGCCGTGATCCACGCATGGTGGAGCGCAAGAAGTACGGTCAGCCGGGTGCCCGAAAGAAGTTCCAGTTCTCCAAGCGCTGAGCCTACCGTATCGAGCATCCGTCGGAAGGGATCCGCGGCGAGCGTCGTT
>PUOW01000278.1 GCA_003552185.1 Spirochaetaceae bacterium | reverse complement strand
ACCAGCGGCTTCCGGAAGCCTTGATGCAGCTGCTTTCGCAGGACGTGGAAGTACTGCGCGGGCGTGGAGCAGTTGGCCACCACCATGTTGCGCTCGGCGCAGAGCTGCAGAAACCGCTCGAGATGCGCGCTCGAGTGCTCAGGCCCCTGCCCCTCGTAGCCGTGCGGCAGCAGCAGTACTAAGCCGCTCGCACGAAACCATTTGACCTCACCCGAAGCGATGAAGTTATCGATCACCACCTGTGCGCCGTTTACAAAGTCGCCGAACTGCGCTTCCCAAAGCACCAGGATATTGGGATTCGCGAGCGAGTAGCCGTAATCGAAGCCAAGCACCGCGAACTCCGAGAGGGGGCTGTCGTAGACCGAGAACGAAGCTTGGTCGGGGCTCAGATGGCGAAGCGGGACGTAGCTCGTGGGTTTCTCGGTGGTGGTATCCCACCACCGGGCGTGACGCTGGCTGAAGGTTCCGCGTGCGCTGTCCTCGCCGCTCAGCCGGATTGGGTAGCCCTCGAGCAGCAGCGCACCGAACGCCAAACTCTCGGCAAAGGCCCAGTCTATCGAGTCTTCCTCGAACTCTTTGCGGCGCTGAGCGATCAGCCGCTTGAGCTTGGCGTGCGCCCCAAACCCGTCGGGGATCGTGGTTAAGGTCTCGGTTATCTCTTGCAGACGCGCGAGCTCCACCTTGGTCTCGACCGGATCGAAGGAGTAGCGCGACTCGAGCTCATCCCAGTCGCCGTGCTCATAGGCGTCTTTCAGCGACGGCTGCCAGCCGCTTTTCGCGAGATCGAGCTCTTCCTGCAGGGCTCCGCGGTACTTCTCGAGAAAGGTCTTCTGCTCGTCGTAGGAGTACACGCCCTGCTCATGAAGCCTGCGGCCGTACTGCGTAGCGACGCGCTCGTGCTCGTTGATCATGGAGTACATCAGCGGGTGCGTGAAGGCGGGCTCGTCGGCCTCGTTGTGTCCGCGGAGGCGATAACAGAAGATATCGACGACCGCGTCGTATCCGAACTTCTGCCGGTAGCGAAGTGCAAGATCTATCGCCCGGATCACGGCCTCGGGGTCGTCGCCGTTGACATGGAAGATCGGCACCGGCATCGATTTCGCGATATCGGTCGCGAAAAACGTCGAACGCGCGTCTCGAGACGCGGTTGTGAACCCGATTTGGTTGTTTATGATGATATGCACCGTGCCGCCGGTGCGGTACCCCTTGAGCTGCGAGAGATTGAGCGTCTCGGCGACCACGCCCTGCCCGGAGAACGAGGCGTCGCCGTGTATCAGAACCGGCAGCACCTTCTTGCGATTGAAATCGCCGCGCCGACGCTGAATTCCTCTGCATTTGCCTTCCACCACCGGGTCAACCGACTCGAGGTGACTTGGGTTTGCGACGAGGCTGATGTGGATTTTGTCGCCGGCTTTGTTGGTCCAGTCGAAACTGTGCCCGAGGTGGTACTTCACGTCGCCGCTGCCGCCGTAGGTGTGCGGCCGGTAGTTCTCGATGAACATCGCGAAGGTCTCGGCTCCCCGCTTGCGCAGTGCGTTTGTGAATACGTTGAGCCGTCCGCGGTGCGCCATTCCGAGCACAATCTCCTGCAGATCGTGCTGCGCGGCGGAGTAAATCAGGTAGTGCAAACCCGGGATCAGCGACTCCGAGCCTTCGAGCGAGAAGCGCTTTTGACCGATGAAGTTTGCCTGGAGGAAGCGCTCGAACTCCTCGGCCTTGATGAGATCCTTCTGCAGTCTGATCTTCTGCTCCGAGCTCCAGGCGGGCCGCGCGCGCGGGCTTTCGAGCTTTTCGATCAACCATCGCCGCATCGGCTTATTCTGAATATGCAGAAACTCGACGCCGATTCGTGAGCAGTAGGTCTGCTTAAGCATCGTGACGAGATCGCGGAGCTTCGCGCGTTTGGGCTCGAAGTATTTTCCGGTGTTCACCTCGCGGTCGAGATCGTGTTCGGTGAGGCCGAAGTCCTCGATCCGAAGTGTCTCGAAGTTCGCCTCCATGGTGTAGTACATGTACGCGAGCTCGGGCGTGCTGTAGCGTTTCAGCGGGTTGAGGTCGGCATAGATGTAGCCCACGTCGCGATAGGCCCAGATCAGCGCGTTCACGCGACTCTGCTTGTACGCCGCGGTAACCTCCTCGGCCTCGCGCCCGGGCGGGGCGGGCCGAGAAGGTGTTTCGGGCGGAGCGCTCGTCGCCGCCGGCGCCCCGTCCTCGAGGCTGCGAAAGTAGCGGTCCCACTCGGCCGGCAGCGCGGCCGGATCACGGTGCCATAGCTCGTACAGCGACTCTAGGTATTCCGCATCGCTAAGGCTCATCGATTCGGTCCTCATATCTGTTTCGCCTACAGGCGGTCTTTCAAGAGTCCGGGAATCTCGTCGGGCTTCTCGGCGACCGGAACCCCCGCGGCTCCGAATGCCGCCACCTTGGCCTCGGCGGTTCCCTTGCCGCCTGAGATAATCGCCCCGGCGTGCCCCATGCGTTTTCCGGCCGGGGCCGAGCGTCCCGAGATGAACGCCACCACCGGCTTCGTCATGTTGTTCGCGATGTACTCCGCGGCGGCTTCTTCATCCTCCCCGCCGATCTCGCCGATCAAGACCACCCCGGTTGTGTCGTCGTCTTGCTCAAACATCTCGAGCAGCTCGATGAACCCGGTGCCGATGATCGGATCGCCGCCGATCCCAACGCAGGTAGACTGCCCGAGTCCGCTTGTGGTGAGATTGTATACCACCTCGTAGGTGAGCGTACCGCTGCGCGAGATTACCCCGATACCGCCGGGCTCGTGTATTCGCAGCGGCATGATCCCGATTTTGCACTTACCCGGAGAGATAAGCCCCGGGCAGTTCGGGCCGATCAGCCGCACGCCGCGCTCACGCACGTAGTAGTAGTTTGCGAGCATCTCGAGGACCGGAACGCCCTCTGTGATGCAAGCGATCAGCGGTACTCCGGCGTCGGCGGCTTCGCGCACCGCCTGCGACGCGAACTTCGCCGGCACGAATATCACGCTTGCGTCGACCCGCACCGCGTCCTGTGCTTCCTTGACCGAGTTGTATACCGGTATCCCCTCGATCTCGCTGCCGCCCTTGCCGGGCGTGACGCCGCCGACGATCTTGGTGCCGTCGCCGAGCATCGCTTTGGCGTGAAAAGACCCGTCGCGACCGGTTATACCCTGCACGATCACCTGTGTGTTGCTATCGACTAGAATGCTCATCGCTTTGCGCTCCTTCGCTTCGCCTATACCTGTTTTACAACCTGCTCGACCGCGTCGCTGAGGCGTTCGGCTACCTGGAAGCCGCGTTCGGTGAGGAGGGCGCGGCCCTCGACATCGTTTGTTCCGATCAAGCGGATCACCATCGGCACCTCGATCATGATCTGGTCCATCGCCATCAGGATTCCGTTCGCGATGTCGTCGCAGCGCGTGATGCCGCCGAAGATATTGATCAGAATGCCGTTGACCTTGTCGTTGCCGAGGATGATTCTGAGCGCGTTGAGCACTTTCTCGGGGCTCGAACTCCCCCCGACATCGAGGAAGTTGGCCGGGTCGCCGCCGTAGAGCTTTACGATATCGAGCGTCGCCATCGCGAGCCCGGCGCCGTTTACGATGCAGCCGATATTGCCGTCGAGGCTGACGAAACTCAGCCCGTGTTTACGAGCCTCGATCTCGTCGGCCGAGTACTCCTCGGGGTTCTTGAGCTGCTCGACCTCGGGGTGCTTAAACAGCGCGTTGTCGTCGAAGTTGATCTTGGCGTCGAGCGCCACGAGCTGCTCGTTCTCTATCTTGGCGTACGGATTGATCTCGACGAGCGAGCAGTCTTTCTCGAGGAACAGCCGATAGAGCTTCTCGACGGTGTCCTCGGCCTGTTTGCGAAGCTCCTCGGTCTCGAAGACCTGCTCGAGGATCTCGCCAAGCGCGGTGTGGTCGATGCCGTCGACAGGATTGATCGCGAGCCGGTGAATCTTCTCGGGGCTCGAGACCGCGAGTTCCTCGATATCGACACCGCCCTCGGCGCTGATCATCAGTACGATCGTTTTTGAGCTGCGATCGAGGATCATGCCGAGATAGTACTCCTGCAGGATCTCGGCCGCCGGCGCGACGAGAACCTTCTCGACCGGGAGATCTTTGATCGTGAGCGCGAGAATATCACCCGCTTTCCGCTCGGCCTCGTTGCGCGACGAGGCGAGCTTCACGCCGCCCGCTTTACCTCGGCCGCCGACAAGGACCTGCGCCTTGATCACGACCTCGCCTCCGATTCGCTCCGCTGCGGCTCCTGCCGCGGTCGCGTCGCTCACCACTTCCTGCTGCTGAACCGGTATGCTGTACTCGGCAAACAGCTCTTTCGCCTGATACTCGTGAACCTTCACCTTGCACTCCTTCGTATGGCTCCGTGAAGCCGCGCCCCACGGCACTACGCCTCGGCGGTCTGCTCGCCGCGCGCTTCGCGATATTTCTTGATCTCACGCTTCGTGAGGTTTATCAGCTTCGTGATCTTGATGTCGCGCGGACAGACGCGCGTGCACTCGAAATGGTTCTCGCACGGCCAGACGCCGTTCGGCGTGTCGAGCACATCGAGTCGGGGCTCGAGCCCTTTGTCGCGGCTGTCGAACACAAAGCGGGCCGCGGCAACGATCGCGGCCGGACCGAGGAAATTGGGGTTATCATCGAGCACCGGGCAGGCCGAGTAGCAGGCCGAGCAGTTGATGCATTTCGTGGCGTCGTCGAACAGCGTGCGCTCCTCCTGCGACTGGATGAACTCGCGCTCCTCGGGCTCGCGTTCGGCGATCAAAAACGGCTTCGCCGAGCGGAACTTCTCGAAGAAGGTGCCTTGGTCCACCATGAGGTCGCGCTGCACCGGCATGTGCTTCAGCGGCGCGATCGCCACCACGGTGTTTCCCTCGGTGGTGACGTCTTGAATCAGTGTTTTGCAGGCCAAGCGCTCGCTTCCGTTGATGCGCATCGCATCCGACCCGCAGACGCCGTGCGCGCAGCTCTTGCGAAAACTCAGGCTGCCGTCTTGGTTGCGATATATCTCCATCAGCGCATCGAGCACGCGGTCGGTGGGTTCCACCTCCACCTCAAAGCGTTGCTCGTACGGTGGTGCCCCGTCGGTTTCGGGATTATAGCGTTGTACCGCGAGGGTAACTCTCATATCTGCTCCTTAAGTTGTGGTTCTGGTTTCGGCACGCGCGCTGCGCCGGGCGCCCCGCTTCGGGCGCGCCGCGCTTCGGGGGCGCCGCGCTTCGGGGGCGCTGCGTGGCTGCCCCGTCCGGCTGCGCGCCGTCCGGCTGCCCCGTCTGACTGCGCAGCGCGTGGGCGCCTCGCGTAGGCGCCCCGTGGCTGCGCGCCGCGTGCGCGTCGCCCGGCCGGCGCTAGTACGTGCGCGGCTTCGGTTCCCATATGCTCGTGTCCACCGGCTTGTACGATATCGTCACCTCGTTGTGCTCGATTCCGGCGAGCGTGTGCTTGAGCCATT
>PUOW01000025.1 GCA_003552185.1 Spirochaetaceae bacterium | reverse complement strand
TGTATCTGAACAATGTCGAGATCAAGACCGAGGCTGAACCGTTTCTGCGCGAGCTTTCGAACATGGTGAATCGCACCGTATTCATCGCGGTGCGGTACGAGTCCGAGATTATGTACATCGACAAATACGAGCAGTTCAACTCGCTGCGCAAGTACTCGATCATCGGGCAACGCAAACCCGCGTACTGTACCTCGCTCGGTAAGGCGCTGCTGCTCGACCATACCGACGCTGAGCTCGATTCGTTGTTCAGCGGCGTGAGCTTCACGAAGTTTACCGAGAACACGGTGCCGGATCTCGAGGCCCTTAAGGCGGACCTCAGCGCCCGGCGCGATCTCGGCTGGACGCTCGACGATGAAGAGGCCGAGCCGGGGATCCGCTGCGTGGCTGCGCCGGTACGCGACTACCGCGGCAGAATCATCGCCGCGATCAGCGCGTCGTGGTACCGCGACACCGAGGATTCTCGCTTCGAAGCGCTCGCGCCGTTCGTGACCCAAGCGGCCGCGCGCATCTCACACCGCATCGGCTACCTCTCGAAAGCCCCCGCCGCCCGGTAAGGAGCCTGCACGAATAACCACGCAGTACTGCAGCGGCGGCAACGGCGGCAGCGCGCAGCAGCGCGGCAGCGATTTCTCTTGACAGTAGCTCGGATCCGCAGGCACAATAGACTAACAGAATATGAAACGTAGTTTCGTAATATAAAACTTTTACACCGCTTTACGGTGTGATCGAGGTGACGGGATGGATATTCGCTACTCAGTATCGCCGCAAACCACCGCCGAGCTCGGAACCGGAGAGCTCCGCCGACAGTTTCTGGTAGAGCGCGTCTTCAGCGACGACGCGGTCACCTGGACCTACGCCCAAGACGACCGCATGATGATCGGCGGCTGCGTGCCACGCAGGGTCTCGGTCGGCCTCGAGTCGGTGCCGGCCCTAACCGGCACCGATCATGTCCTCGCGCGTCGCGAACTCGGTGTATTCAATCTCGGCGGGCCGGCGCGCGTTGCGGTAGGGTCGGAAAACTACGAGCTCGAACGGTTACAGGGGCTGTACATCGGCCGAACCGAACGAGAGATCGCGTTCTCCTCGATTGCGCCCGACAATCCGGCGCGGCTGTATCTCGTGAGCACCCCCGCGCATCGCGACTACCCCACAACGCTCATCAAGCCGGAGGAGGCCGAAACGGTTGAGCTCGGCTCGTCGGACTCCTGCAACGAGCGCACGCTGCGCAAGTACATCCACCCTGCGGGAGCCGGGAGTTGCCAACTGGTGATGGGGTTCACCACCATACACACCGGCAGTGTCTGGAATACCATGCCGTGCCATACGCATATGCGCCGCATGGAGAGCTACCTGTACTTTGATCTCGCCGAGAACGCGGTGGTGTTTCACTTCATGGGTCGGCCGAACGAAACTCGCCACCTGGTGGTGCGAAACGAGCAGGCGGTGATCTCGCCGCCATGGTCCATTCACTCCGGAGCGGGCACCTCGGGGTACTCATTCGTCTGGGCGATGGCGGGCGAAAATCAGGACTTCACCGATATGGACGCAATACCGATGGCCGAGCTGGCGTAACCTGAAGCCGGCAGCACGACGCGGAGGGCAAGATGGCGAAATTTCCAGGACTGTTCTCACTCGAGGGCAAGGTCGCGATCGTGACCGGCGCGAGCGCCGGACTAGGACAGGCGATGGCGGTGGGTCTCGCCGAAGCCGGAGCCGATATCGTGGGAGTTGCGAGGCGTAAGATGTCCGAGACGCGCACGCTTGTTGAACAGAGCGGCGGGCGATTCGTCGCGGTAGAGGCCGACCTCGCCGCCGGCGAGGCGATCGAGCGGATTATCGCGGACAGCCTCACGGCTTACGGGCGAATCGATGTCCTGGTCAACAACGCCGGAACGATCAGGCGCGCCGACAGCCTCGAGTTCAGCGAACGCGACTGGGACGAGGTGATGGACCTCAACCTCAAGAGCGCGTTCTTTCTGGCGCAAGCGGTGGCGCGGCGCTTTGTAGAGCAAGGCGGCGGCGGCAAGATCATCAACATCGCCTCGATGTTGTCGTTTCAAGGCGGGATTCGCGTGCCGTCGTATACCGCCTCCAAGAGCGGCCTACTCGGCATCACGCGCATTCTCGCGTGTGAGTGGGCGAAGCACGGGATCACGGTAAATGCAATCGCACCGGGATACATGGAAACCGACAACACCAAACCGCTACGCGACGACCCGGTGCGTTCACAGGAAATACTGGCGCGCATCCCCTCCGGCCGCTGGGGTGTTCCCGACGACTTGAAAGGCGCAGCGGTGTTTCTCGCGTCCTCGGCCTCGGATTACGTCAACGGCCACACGCTTGCGGTCGACGGCGGCTGGTTGGCACGCTGAGGCATGCCGTGCCCGGATACACACACCCGGCCTCGATAGGTTACGACCGCGATGTTCCGTCGCTACTCTGTACGCCGTCCGCCGCAATCTCTCTCGACTTTAACGCGCGACGGGCAACAAGCGTGACGCGTGTGGTCGCGATGATGGTGGCGATCAGGCCCATGGTATAGAGCCCCCATTCCGCAGGAGATGTCTGCGTTGCGTCTGCACCGAGTTCGGCAAATCTTCGGACGAGAGACCCCAAATACGAATACAGCAAGATACCGGGAAGCATCCCGGTGGCGCTCGCGATCACGTAGTCGCGTAGTTTGATCGGGGTCAGCCCGTAGACGTAGTTCGAAAGACTGAACGGAACCAACGGCGATAACCTCAACAGAAACACGAGCCTCCCGCCCTCGCGTCCTACCGCTTCATCAACCGCCGAGAGTTTCCGGCTACCGGCGACCTTCTGCGCTACCCAATCACGGAACAAGGTGCGCCCCAGGAGAAACGCGACACTCGCGCCGAGGGTGGCGCCGACGGCGGTATAGAGCGTGCCGCGAAGCACGCCGAAAACCGCGCCGGCACCGAGTGTCAGGATAGACCCGGGTATCACAAATACACAGACCGCGATATACAGCCCGATGAACACCAAAGGGCCCCAAACTCCCAACCCGTCTACCCAAACCAGCACGTGGTGCAGATACTGAGGCGCATCGAGATAATAGCCGGCCACAAACAACGCGCCCAGTGCCGCGACCGCCGCCATAACTCGAGCGGTTCCTGGGTTCTTACCTGGGCTCTTACCTGTCATTGCGTTCCTCCTCAGCCGGCCGCTTCGCCCGCATCCGGGCCGCTCCCTCGATATCGAAACAGCCCTCGCAAGATTCTTCGCACGGTGGGATTGAAGAGCTTCCGCGAGAGCTCGTTCGAAACCGCTTTCCCGTAGACCTCGTTCATCGTGGGATACGGGGTGAACGCGTCGCGGAACCGACCGAACTTCCAGCCGTGGCGTACCGCAAACAACGCGGGCGCAAGCAGCTCGCCGGCACCCGGGGCGGCGATCTGCACGCCGATAACACGGTCCTTCTTGTCGAGGACAACCTTCATGAGCCCTTCCTCGGCATCCTCCGTATGCGCGCGGTCCACCGAGGCAAAGCTCTGCCGCACTGCGCGCACGTTTATCCCCGCCTGCTGCGCAGAAGCCTCGCTATAGCCTACATGCGCGAGCTCCGGGTCGGTATAGCTTACCCATGGAACGTTACGATAGTTCATACGGCCGCCTGCGCGCAGAGCGACCCTGCGAACGATGAGAGCCCCCTCGGCGCCCGCAACATGCGTAAACGGATACGTTCCGTTGGCGTCGCCGATTACCGAGATGTGGGGCACCACGGACTGCAGCTTATCGTTCACCGCGATGAATCCGCCCCGCCCGGCCTCCAGACCGGCACGGTCCAGGTGCAGCCGGTCGGTATTCGCTTCTCGGCCGGCCGCCACCAGAAGCTCGTCTGCCGTTATACTCTGCCGGCCGTTCGAGGTATTCAGCTGCAGCACTCTCGCACGTCCTTCCCGCGTCACGTGTTCTACCGTCGCTCCGGTTACGACCGTGACTCCTTCGCGCTCGAGTCGCCCCGTAACCACCGCCGCGGTCTCCGCATCGTCACGCGGTAACACGCGGGGCGCCATGTCAATAATCGTGACCTCGGCTCCCAAGCGTCGGAGCGCCTGGCCGAGTTCAACTCCGATCGGCCCCGCTCCCATTATCGCAACCGAACCCGGTAGTTCCGGTAAGCTGAACATGTCGCGATTGGTCAGATACCCCGCTTCTTCCAGCCCCGGGATCGACGGCACCGCGGCACGACTTCCGGTCGCTATCACGATTCGTTTGGCCGACAGCACGGCGCCGTCGACCTCCACCTCGTGCGAACCGATGAAGCGCCCTTCGCCGAGAAATACCTCCGCCCCCAACGAACGGAATCTCTCCGGCGAGTCATGGAACGCGATAGCTCCGATTACCTCGGCCACCCGTGTATTGATCGCCGAGATATCGACGGGCGGAAGTCGAACCTCGGTACGCGTGTAGGCCGATACTCGACGCGCCGCAGCAAACTCACCGGCAATGTGCAACAGCGTTTTGCTCGGCACGCACCCGAAATGCAGGCAATCACCGCCCATATGTTCGCGCTCCACCAGAGCCGTTTTCAAGCCGAGCTGTGCGCACCCCGAAGCAACCGTCAACCCCCCGGCACCGCCGCCGATCACGATCACGTCATGTGAATACACAGTTCTTCGTCTCCTTTTGCTAGAGGCCGGCGAGTTCGAGCCACGGCGTCAGCTGCGGCATCGTACGCGCGAGCGGTACGATAGACTCCGGCGCAACGCCGACCAGCGCCGCGTAACCCGAAACCGCACCCATCCCGATCGAGAGCAGACGCAGATACCCCGAGGCACGAGAGGAACGCAGCACGATTGCGTTATTGGGGCAACTCCAAGAAGTGGCAAGACCAAGAAAAAAGCCTGCAAAAAATCCGATCGTAATACAAATCCTCCCCACTGCATTCGAGCTGGGTCACACAAGTTGCCTGACCCGCTTTCAATTGTATCTACAACTTTATATACTATAACCGTAGCATTATGCAAGGGGAGGAAGCGAACCATGAAAGGCGTAACAGCGATACTCGTCGCGGTCGGCATCGGAGCGTTTGTATGGGCAACCGCTTCGGCCGGGGGGCGGCAGGAGGGACATGAAGGGGACCGCGCTTCGAACGACCGCACTTCCAACGACCGTGCACGGCCGAGCCGAAACGAAGAGCGCGCAGAAGATCTCGGCTCGAAGGAGCCCCATGAGCTCATGCGGCGCGTCTCGGCGATCGGCGCTCGTTTCGGGGCACATGGCGGTTCCTGGACCGAGGTTGAGCTGCCGGAGGAGTACCAGGGGCAACCCGCGCCCGCCGGCACGGGACGCGATTTCCGAACCGATTTCTCGCGACACCGGACACCGGCGCAACTATGGAAGAAACCCTTATGTGGGGTATGACAGCGCCGAGCGCCCGTTTCTGTATCGAGGACCGGAGGTGGTACCGGAAGACCAAAGCCCGATGGAACGTGTTCTTACGGTTTATCACGGCGATGCGGTCACGGCGGTCCCCT
>PUOW01000331.1 GCA_003552185.1 Spirochaetaceae bacterium | reverse complement strand
GAAGCGCCGCTTATCATCTGGAACCATCGCTGGGAGTACGATAAAGACCCGGAGCGTTTCTTCCGGGCTCTACGGGCGCTCGCGCGCGACGGTATTGCGTTCCGGGTGGCGATCCTCGGCGAGGAGTCGCGATTCATGCGGTCTCGTTTCGAGGCGGCCGCCGCCGAGTTGGGCGAGCGTGTGGTTCATTTTGGGTACGCCGAGTCGCGCGCTGCCTACCGAGCGGTTCTCGAAAGCGGAGATCTGGTGGTAAGCACCGCTCTGCAGGAGAACTTTGGAATCGCAGTCTGCGAAGCGGTGTTACACGGCTGCGTACCGGTACTGCCACGGCGGCTCTCGTATCCCGAACTCGTCCCGGAGCAGTATCACGAACGGTGTCTCTACGATGACGACCCCGGTCTCGATCGGCATCTTCGCGAGCTGCTCACGCTACCTCTTACAGACCGGAGGAGTCTCGCGGCTGAGCTGCAGTGCGCGTTCAAGAAATTCGAGCGGGGGCGAGTCGCGCCACAGCTCGACCTCGAGCTCGACCGCCTCGCCTCCTCGCGCTGAACGACGCCGAGCGGCGAACTCAACTCTCGATGCCGTTGAGCTTGGCGAGCACTTTGTACAGCCCTTGCGTTCCAAGGTCCTCGAGGCCCTGCGCGCTCGCGGCTTTGTAGAACTCATGCGCCATCGCAAGCCCCGGTAGTGCGAGCTGCATTCGCTTCGCTTCGGCGAGCGCGATCCCCATATCCTTGATGAAGTGCTTGATGATGAACCCCGGGTCGTAGTCGCGTTTTGCGATGCGTGGGCCGAGGTTATTGATCGACCATGATGAAGCCGCGCCGGTACCGACTATCTCTATCACCTGCTCGGCATCGAGGCCGGCGCGGTAGGCATACAGCAACGCCTCGACGGTTCCGACCACTCCCGAGGCGACCAAGATCTGATTGCACATCTTGGTATGTTGTCCGCGCCCCGGACCGCCGAGTAGCGCAATGTTTGTTCCCATCCGCTCGAACAGCGGGCGCACGCGATCGAACGCCGCCTGCTCGCCACCGCACATAATCGCAAGCGTGCCGTTTCGGGCGCCGGTATCGCCGCCCGAGACCGGCGCGTCGAGCGCGGCAACCCCGCGCGACGAGGCCTCGGCCGCGATCTCCTCGGCGAGCGCCGGCTCGGAGGTCGTCATATCTACGATGATGCTTCCTGAACGCGCCCCGGCGAGCACGCCGTCGGCACCAAGGATAACCTCGCGCACATCGTACGGGTAACCCACGATTGTGAAGACGCAGTCGCTTCGTTCGGCAACCGCGCGCGGCGTATCGCACCAAGCTGCCCCGGAGGCAATCAAATCCTCAGCCTTCTCGCGTGTCCGGGTGTACACCGAGACGCTGTAGCCGGCATCAATCAAATGCCCGCACATGCTCTTTCCCATAATACCGGTGCCGATCCATCCGATCTGTTTCATCTTCACTACCTCCAGAATTGCGGCCTCGCTGTGCGACCTTCGGCGCTGTGCGACCTTCGGCGCGCCGGCGCGCCGCATAGACGCTTGCGCGCGCCGCGCTCGAGCGTTACACTCAGCCCATAACCTCTCGTTAACCGGCGCAATTCTCGCACGAATTAAGTACTGCGTCGAGTTATCTGAAGGAGGCGAGACAATGCGGAACCCGGCGCGGCTCCATGAACGCCAAGCGCTCCTCTCCGCTGCCGAGAGATCGGCCGTTTTCAAGACGGCCGCGGTGCTCGCGGTCGCTACCGCGTTCGTAAGCTTTGGTGTTCTGTTTCTGCGCTACGGTGATCGCGCCGAGATCTGGGCGCTCGTGGTTCAGACGGCTGCACTCACCGTGGTTGCCGCACTCGGCGGCGGCCTCCTGAGACTCGAGCTGCGCCTGCAGGTTTGCTACGAGCGCGTGCCGGCGGTGCTGTTCTTACCGGCGGTGTTTCTGGCGTTCGCGCTGGGGCTTGCGGCGGTCTACCCGGGCGCACCGTCGTATCTGGAAACGCGCGGTCTGGCCGCGGTCTCACCGGTGATGCCGGTAGTTGTGCTCACGGTCTTGACCGCGCTGTACGGGGGCATCTACCGGGAGGTCTTCTTCGCGCTGCTGCCGCGCTTCACTCGCTCCGATTACATCCGGTACATCTCTAGTCCACAGTTTGCCGATCAGTTTCGTATCTACTGGGACGCCGCGGTTCGCTATGGTGATCCGGTCTCGCTGATGATGATCCGAAGCGTACCCCGCTCGCCCGACACCTCGTCGGATCTTGAAAGCGCGGCCCGCGAACTCGAGCGCGGCATCCGGTCACACCTTCGCAGGTCCGATCGCTGCGGGCGCTACGCGCGCGACACCGTCTGGGTGGTGTTTGCACGCACAAACGCGGCGCTGGCCGAGATACCGGTGCGCCGCATTCTCGAGTCGATCAGACGTAACGATGATCTGCAGCAGCACCTCGAGGAGTGTAATGCGCTCACGCGCTGCGGTGTCGCGTCGTACCAGCGTCGGATGGAGTCGCCCCAAGACCTTGCCGATGCCGCGATATCCGCACTCGAGGAGGCGGATAGGAAGGAGCACGAGCTGCAGTTCTACAAGTAGCCCGCATACAAGCAGCGCGCCGCGTTGACAGCCGCTCCGGCTGTCCGTACGATGGCCGGATAATGCGGATCATGAGAGTTCTTGCGGTAGCCGCGATCGTGAGCGGCGTCGTCGCGAGCTGCGCTAATGAAGAATCGAGACGAATCGTCGTCTGGACCGATATACCCGAGGTCGCAGCCTATCTCGAGTTGTTCAACTCCTCGCAGCAGTCGTATCGAGCTGAGTTGCAGTACCGAGAATCGCCGGGTCGGCAGCTTGCTCGCGCCGAGGATCAACCCGATATCGTAATCACGCGACATCTCTCCAACCGCGAGACCGCAGAGCGGATGCGCTCGCTCGACCGCCTGTTGTCGCCCGACCGAGTCGACCCGGCCGCGTTCTACCAAGAGTTGCTCGAGCGCGGCACGTTCAACGGCACACAGCGATTCCTCCCGATCTCGTTCGACCTGCCGATCATAATGTTTCACCGCGACCAAGAGGTTGACCTCGGGTCGTTCGGCATGAGCGCCTCAGAGCTTCAACGGCACGGCACCGAGTTCAACGAACGCTCCGGCGGCCGCTTCACTCGTATGGGGTTCTCTCCCAAGTGGAGCAACCGGTTCCTGTACGTGTTTGCGCAGACGCACGGTGTTGGTTTTCGTGAGCAGGAGGACGAGATGCCGGCCTGGGAGAGCGAGCGGCTCGAGGAAGCGCTCGAGGCGGCGATCTCCTGGGACGAGGAGTACAACGAGAGCGCCGAAGAGGTTGCTCGGTTTCGCGACCGGTACCTCTACGACCCGGAGTACCAACTGTTGCTACGAAGCCGTATCGGTTTCGCCTATCGAGACGCGGGTGAGTTCTTCACGATGCGTGAATCACACCGCGAGTTCCTTGATTTCCGTTGGTACACCGAAAACAGCGACGGGACCTCGATTCCTGCGCTCGACGGCCCGGTATCGCTCGGCATCCCGACCGACGCCGCAAACCGCAGCGGCGCGGAAGCGTTCATCGAATGGTTCTACCGCACCGAGACCCAGGAGCTCTTGCTGCAGGACATTCACCGAAAACGCATGCAGGCATTCGGCATCCTCGGCGGCTTCTCGGCGTTGCGCAGGGTCAACGAAGAACTGTTCCCGCGTCACTACCCTGAGCTGCTCGGCCGGGTGCCGGAGGAACGCTTCTTGCGCTTTCCGGAGCGCCAGGCGGTGTACTGGGCCGAGCTGCGCTCCGAGGTGATCGAGCCGTGGCTCGGCAGGCGTGTCTCGGCTGAAGGCGCCGAGGAGCCCCTCCGGGAGCGTCTGCGGGTTTGGTTGCTTCGCCGCGGAGACTAAGGCGGCGCGACAGGGCACACCGGCCGGGCCGGGTGCGATCGGCGAGCGGTAGGTCGCATTCATCCATTACAGCCAATACTACGCATGGTCAAAAGATTGACAGCTTTCTGAATCTGCCGTAGTATATACGGCACTATAAGATAACTCTGTTACGGAGGTTTCAGATGGCAACGGTTGAACTGAAAAAGATCAGCAAGGTCTACGAAGGTAACGTGACCGCGGTCAACGAGGCGGACTTCACGATCCAGGACAAGGAGTTCGTGGTTCTCGTTGGGCCGTCGGGTTGCGGCAAGAGCACCACGCTGCGCATGGTCGCAGGGCTCGAGGACATCACCAGCGGCGAGCTCTACATCGACGGCAAGCTCGTGAACGACGTTCCCCCGAAAGATCGCGACATCGCGATGGTGTTCCAGAACTACGCCTTGTACCCGCACATGACGGTGTACGACAACATGGCGTTCGGTCTCAAGATCCGCAAGTTCCAGAAAGAAGAGATCAAGAAGCGCGTCGACGAGGCGGCTCGCATCCTCGACATTCAGCAGCTGCTCGACCGCAAGCCCAAGGCACTCTCGGGTGGTCAGCGCCAGCGTGTCGCGGTCGGCCGCGCGATCGTGCGTCACCCCAAGGTCTTCCTGTTCGATGAGCCCCTTTCAAACCTCGACGCGAAGCTCCGCGTTCAGATGCGCGCCGAGATCTCATCGCTGCATCATCGTCTGCAGGCCACCTTGATCTACGTTACGCACGACCAGGTAGAGGCCATGACGATGGGCGATAAAATCGTAGTCATGAAGGACGGACTCATTCAGCAGATCGGCGCTCCGCTCGAGCTTTATAACAAACCGATCAACCGCTTCGTCGCGGGCTTCATCGGCTCGCCGCCCATGAACTTCATGACGGTCGCGATCACCGAGGAAGGCAAGAACATCGTCGCCGATGAGGGCAACTTCAAGCGCGTGCTCGAAGGCAAACAGGCCGAGATCGCACGGCCGTATGTCGGTCGGCAAATGGTGCTCGGTATCCGTCCGGAGGATATGAAGTACGACATGAGCGCCAAGGAAGGCACCTATATCACCGGCACGGTAGACGTTGTCGAGCCGCTCGGCGCCGAGATTCATATCTACGTCAACACCGGCAGCCACCAGATCGTGGCGCGGCTCGCGCCCGACGTAACAATTGAAGTCGGCGATACGGTCAAGCTCTTGCTGCCGCTCGAGAAAACCGTTCTGTTCGATATCGAGACCGAGCAGGCGCTTTCGGTACAGGCCGGCGCCAAAGAGTAACGTGGCCGAGCAGCCGCAGGGCGCTCAATCGAGATGATGCAGATACTACTACAGGGGCGAGCCGTGTCGGCTCGCCTTTTTCGTCGCTCACGCGCGCATATTCCACGCGGAGGCCCGCATCCGGCTTGTCTCACGGGCCGGCATTGCCTACACTAACCGGTATGCAGACATCAAACACAGCTTTGCGCGATGAGCTGATCGAGGCGCTGAACGACGTTGTCGCGCGTAGCGAAAACGCCTACCTGCAGCTCGGGCGTCGTTTTCCGGAACTTCTGCGCGAGATGCGCGCCGGGCTCGAGCAGTCGCGGGCAACGATCGCGAGCCTCGAGGCCTCGGGAGCCGG
>PUOW01000223.1 GCA_003552185.1 Spirochaetaceae bacterium | reverse complement strand
AGCTCCTCGCCGACGCGTCGAGCAAACTGTTTTGAGCACTCCACGCAGTCTTCCATCGTGACGCCGGCAACCGGAACGAACGGCACCACATCCACCGCGCCGAGCCGCGGGTGCTCGCCGGAGTGCTTCTGCATATCGATGAGCTCGTAGCCGCGCTTGGCGGCTTGAAACGCCGCCTCAACGATAGATTCCGGCGTTCCCACGAAGGTGAACACCGTGCGATTGGTGGACTCGCCGGGGTCTACGCTCAACAACGTTGTCTCGGGGACACTCCGCACCGCGTCCGCTATCGCCTCGATGGTTTCGGGGTTCCGCCCTTCCGAAAAATTCGGCACGCACTCAACAATTCTCGCCATACGTCCTCTCCTCGTATCTGCTTCGAGCATGCGCAACTGTGAACTCAAAAGGTAGCAGAGCTATAGCCGGTTGTCCAGGAAAGCCGCGCGGCCCGCACTGAAACCGCGCCTGAAACGCGCCGCAAATGTCCGCGTTGACATCAAAATTCGGATAGTGGTATCCTTAGCGCACCTCACAACCTAAGGAAAGTGTTCCAGTAATGGCGAGTAACACCCCCGACCAGAGCAGCGGTTCGCAGAAACCGCGACCCCAGAAAAAGGGGCTCCTCTATATCTTCAGCGTCGCGATCCTCGGACTTATCGCAATTTCGTTCGTGGGCGGCCCGGCCCTCACCGGTTTCATGGGCGACGGCGCTCCGCGCATTGTAGTAGGGTATTATGACGACGAGCCCATCGAGTTCGCGCAAGGCACGTTCTTTGAGCGCCAGTTTCGCACCCTAGCCCAACAGCAGCCGGAAAGCCAAGCACAGAACCCGGAGATGCACCGTTATCAACTGCTCGAGCAGGCTTTTAACCAGGCTGTGTTTCACAAGGCAGTGCAGCAAACCGCGCGCAAGAGCGGCATGACGGTCTCGTCCGATCGCATCGATCAAGAACTCGCGCAGCATCCCGCGTTTCTCGAGAACGGCCGTTTCAGCACCGAACGGTACCGCGAGATGCCGTCTTCGGAGCGTCAAGCGCTGCGCGACTTTCTGCGCGCCGGCATCTTGCAGCAGAAATACCTCGAGGATGTAGTTCAAGCACCCCGCTTCAGCGAACGCGAGCGTGATGCGCTCAAGCGCACCGCACGGACCGAACGCAGCTTTCAGTTTGCCGAGTTTCGATTCGACGACATATCGGACGACGACCTTGAGCGGTACTTTTCTGAGCACGCCG
The DNA here is from genome assembly GCA_003552185.1 of Spirochaetaceae bacterium. GTDB lineage: Bacteria > Spirochaetota > Spirochaetia > DSM-27196 > SLAA01 > B1Sed10-166. The sequence continues at coordinate 4,291 of PUOW01000223.1, read as the reverse complement.
AGGAGTTCACCGAGCTCAACATTTCACAGATCACGGTCATGGCCACTGAGGAAGACGCCGCTTCGGTATACGGGCAGCTGGACGCCGAAAGCGCTCCGTTCGAAGAGCTGGCGCAAACCTACTCCGACGATCCTTGGGCCGATGCGGGCGGCGAGCGCGGCTGGGTTGCTCGGCAACAGCTTGAACAGGAACTCGGCGCCGACACGACTGCCGAGTTGTTCGATGCAGTCCCCGGCAGTGTCGTCGGGCCGCTCGAAACCGAACAAGGCTATCGCATCATTCGCATCAACGAGCCGGCCCGTGAGCTCGATCTTGCCGACGAAGCACACCGCGAACGTGTTCGCGAGCAAATGCTGACCGTGGCGCCCGATGACCTCGAAGAACGCGCGCTCGAGCGCGCCGAGGAGTTCGCCGGCGCCGCCTCGGGCGATTTTCTCGCCGCCGCCGAGCAATACGGAGTGGAGATCGGGGCAACCGAGTACTTTCCGGTGAACTTCGGCAACTCGAGGCTGTTTGGGCAGGTGCGTACCGTCGACGGCGACACCATCGCCGACGCAGCCCAACGCGAGTCGTTCTTTGAGGCGGCGTTTAAGTTGCAGCCTGGGGAAACCTCGGCCCCTATTGAACTCGAGGATCGCTACCTGGTACTTCGCTTCGATGAGGAACGCACGCTTGAGCCCGAGGAAGACGACATACTCGAGACGCAGTACGCGGCGCTTCTACAGGACTGGCAGTGGCGCGAGCTCGACCGCACCTTGTTTGATCCCGAGCGCGTGGAAAGCCGCGTGGTCGAGGTCTTCTTTCAGTACTTCAGCACCCAAGGGCAGTGAGTGACGCAGCCGAGTTAGTCTCACGTCAAGACGGAATGCAGATCCGCTTCCGCGGACGCTTTCTGTATTCCGATCACACGCCGCGCAGCGGGGCCGAACGCCGCGCTGCCGCGGCCGCTCTCCCTGAACGACACCTTATTATCGTCCCCTCACCGCTCTTGTGGTACGGTGTGGAGCAGCTGTTGCAGCGCAGCGATGCCCCGGGAGCGGTGCTCTGCGTGGAGCTTGATTCCGCGCTGGCCGAACTGTCGCGCCGGCATCTGCCTCCCGCCCTTGCGGAGCACCCCCGCCTCCGATTCATCACCTCCGACGATCGCGCCGTGCTCGATGCCGCGATAACCGAGCTCGGCTCCGAGGAGTTTTCGGGGTGCGATATTGTGTCGCTTACCGGAGGGTACGCGCTACACCGCGCGCGCTACCGGGCCCTCGAAAACTACCTCCGCGCGGTGCTCCGACGAAACTGGCAAAACCGTCTCAGCCTGATTCGCTTGGGGAGGCGCTGGCTCATCAACACCTTCACCAACCTGCCGGACCTCGCCGAGAGCCGCCCGCTGACCGAGTATCGCTGTGAGCGGCCGGTGGTACTGATTGGTGCCGGTGAGTCGCTCGAGGCGCATATTCCGAGCCTCCGGGAGCATCGCGGCGATATCTGCGTTGTGGCGGCCGACACCGCGCTCGGGCCGTTGACCGAGGGCGGTGTTACACCGGACCTGGTGGTGGTACTCGAAGCGCAGTTGATCAACCTCGAGCACGTGCTCGGCATGCTCGATACCGGCGCCGCATTCGCATTTGAGCTTAGCAGTGCTCCGCAGCTACTCAGGCGCATTCCGCCGGAGCGCCGCTATTTTTTTGCTTCACGTTTCACCGAAACCGCAGCGCTGCGGCGGATCGAGCAAACGGTGCCGGCGCAGCCCTGGATCGCGCCGCGCGGCTCGGTAGCGGTTGCGGCGCTCGAGGCGATTGCGCGCGCCGCCGGCCGAGCGGTGACGGTGCATCTCATCGGGATGGATTTCTCGTTTCGTCTCGGAAAGCCGCACGCGCGCGGCAGCGGCTCGCATCGCTGGTACCTCCGGTACACCGAGCGCTTGGCTCCGGATGCGTTGTACGACCAAGCGATTGCGCGGCCACTCGTGATGTTTCACGATGAGTCCGGAAAACCGCTACGAAGCGACAGTATTCTCGCCGGTTATCGCGACCAACTGCAGGACGCGATAGCGGTTTCCGGGGTGAGCGCGCGCGAGCTCACGACCGGCGGCGCGCAGTCCGGTTTGCCCACCGGCTTCCCACGCGCCGGCTATAGCGAACTCTCTTCATCCTCGCTCTCGCTCTCGCCCGCGAGTTCGCCCATGGCTTCGGCACGCCCCACGGTTCCGGCCGCCCCCCCGACCGCGGCCGGGAGCAGCACCGCCGAAACCGACCGTAGCACCACAGCCGAGCGCTACCGTAGCGTCGTCAACTTCCTTGAACAAGAGCTCGTGCGCCTAGAGAACGCGGTAGCCGACCTCGAACGCATAACCAAAGACACAGGCGACGATGCGCTCGGCGAAACGGAGGCTTTGCGTTCACGGGTCTTGACCGAGTGTGATTATCTCGAGATAGACTTCCCGACCCCAACCGGCAAGAAGCCGCTCACGCCGCAGCAGGTACAACGGTTGCTTGTGTCCGCCCGCCATTTCCGAAGGGTCACGAGGAACGCCTCCCGGCGCGCGCGTGAGGCTGCAGCTCCACACGCCGCCGACCGGTAGCGCCGCGGGCGGCCGCGCGGGCGCGCGGGCGCGCGGGCGCGGGACCGGGCGCGCGAGCGCGATCCTAATCGGTATCGCTGCGAAGTGCCGAGAGAAACGCCGACTGCGGCAGCTCGACCCCGCCGACGGTCTTCAGCCGCTTCTTGCCCTGCTTCTGCTTTTCGAGCAGCTTGCGCTTGCGTGTGATGTCGCCGCCGTAGCACTTCGCGGTTACGTCTTTGCGATAAGCCGATATGGTTTCGCGCGCGATGATTTGGCTGCCGATTGCGCCTTGAATCGGGATCTTGAACTGATGGCGCGGGATCTCTTCGGTGAGCTTCTTGCAGATCTGTCGCGCACGAGCTGCGGCTTGCTCGCGCACCAGAAGCTGCGCGAGCGCGTCGACACTTTTGCCGTTCACGAGAATATCCACGCGCACGAGGTTCACCGGCCGATAGTCGCTCAGCTCGTAATCAAACGAGGCGTAGCCCCGGCTCACCGACTTCAGGTTGTCATAAAACTCGTACAACACCTCGGCGAGCGGCATTTGATACACAACCTCAACGCGCGTTTCGTCGAGGTAGATAAGATTTTCCTGCACCCCGCGTTTGTTGTTGCAGAGCGACAAAACATTCCCGAGATAGGCTGAGGGTGTGATAATCGAGGCTCGAATGTAGGGCTCCTGAGCCTCGGCGATCTGGCCTTGTTCGGGGAGATCGAGCGGGTTGTTCACGATCATGGTGCTGCCGTCGGTCAAGGTGAGGTGATACTCAACCGAAGGCGCGGTCAGCACGATGCTCAGCCCAAACTCACGCTCGAGGCGCTCCTGCACCACCTCGAGGTGCAGCAGCCCAAGAAACCCGCACCGAAACCCAAACCCGAGCGCGGCGGAGTTGTCTTTCTCGTAGATCAGCGACGCGTCGTTGAGCTTGAGCTTCTCCATTGCCTTTACGAGTTCTTCGTAATCGTTGGTGTCGACCGAGTAAATCGAGGAGAACACCACCGGCTTGACCTCGCGGAAGCCCGGAAGGGCCGAGTTGCACGGGCGGTGCTCGTTGGTGATGGTATCGCCCACTCGAACGTCGGCGAGGTTCTTGATGCCGGCGATGAGATAGCCGACCTCACCGGTGCCGAGCTTCTCGGTGCGCGCAAGACGGATGCGGAAGTTTCCAATCTCCTCAACGGTATGAACCGAGTTGTTCCACCACATGCGCACCTCGTCTCCGGTCGTTATTGAGCCTTCGACGACCCGCAGGTGCACCACCACCCCACGGTACGGATCGTAGTTGGAATCGAAGATCAGCGCTTTAAGCGGAGCATCGGGTTCACCGGCCGGTGGCGGCACGCGCTCTACAATCGCCTCGAGCAGTTCGTCTATCCCGATACCGTTTTTGGCCGAGATCGCAAGGGCGTTCTCACCGTCGAGTCCAAGATCGTGGTCTATCTGGTGGCGGACCGCGTCAAGGTCGGCGCTCGGCAGGTCGATCTTGTTGATCACCGGGATCACCTCGAGATCGTGATCCATCGCCATATAGAGGTTCGACAGGGTTTGCGCCTCTACGCCCTGCGAGGCGTCCACCAGCAGCAAAGCGCCTTCACACGACGAGATTGCTCGAGAAACCTCGTACGAAAAATCGACGTGCCCCGGCGTGTCGACGAGGTTTAAGTGGTACGAGTTTCCATCGGCGGCCGGATACGGCATGCTGACGGCGTGCGACTTGATCGTGATCCCGCGCT
>PUOW01000162.1 GCA_003552185.1 Spirochaetaceae bacterium | reverse complement strand
TGCCATTTCCCCCCCTACTAGCCCTGCGGAAAATAGGGCTTCCAGGGAAACGGCATTGACGAGGTGATGGAAAGCGTGGAGAACCCCCCCCACATTAACGCCCTCGGTTTCCCCTGGTCCTGATCCTCGACCTCGAGCACGTAATTTTCCGTAGCGGTTTCCCACCCTTGCCCACACCTCTTGGAAAACCCCCCCCATCCCTACTAGGATAAGCTAGTTGAAAAAAAAGCCGATTTTTGGCTTTCCGGCAAGTTTTGACCTTCCTATATATATATAGTATGTATACGGTATGTACAGCGGATCAAGAGACTTAAATCCTGAGTACACGGGCTTAAAACATAAGCGCCTCGACTTATCGGCGGAAGGATCGCCAAACCACGCCCCCGGCGCCGGAAAATGTGGCCGCGAGACCTAATGCATCGACGGCGCCGGGGGCTCTGACTGGCCGCTCGAAGCTGGTTTGCAAGGCCTGGTCTGTCGTCTTCAATACGCGCGCTCCGGTTCGGGCCTATCTGTTAATCCTAGTCTTGTCGGGCCCTCCCGCGCGCGCTTAGGTGGAATCAATGGGCAGCGGTGCGGCATCCATGCCGATCTTGTGGCGCTTGGGCGCTTTTCGCGCCCCTCGCCCGCCCCCGCCTGGAAGCATTCCGCAATATTCGCCACCTAGGCCGGGGGCGGCCGGGGGCGTCTCGCGCCCGCGCCGGTCCCGCCTGCGTCCGGGTCTGCCGGCGTCCTCGCCCCGTGATCCCCCGCCCCGCGATATTGGGATGCATGTTTGTCTATTGCGGGCGGGGGGGGTCTCGCTCCGCCGTTGCCCTCCCGCGGTCGGCGGGCCCTGGTCTCGCCTCCCGGCCCGCTGGCGCGCCCGCGCCCCCCCTCCGCCGTTCTTGTTGGTTGTGTCCGGTGTGGCTGCGGGGGGGCGCCTGCGCTGGCGGGCATCCCTGGCTCCGCCGCGCGCCGTCTCGTCCCTCGACCGGGGGCGCGCGCTGGCTCCGCCGCGGTCGGCTCGCCCACTAGCGCGGCGGTAGGCCCCTGTGTTGGGAGTAGGGGCGGCCCCTGTCGGGCCGCCTCAGGTTGGGCCGCCCCCGCCCGCCCCTGGCGGGCGGTCGGCGGGCGGCCCAACCTGTGGAAAACTCTGTGGAAAACTCAGCCAAGTTGGTCGATCCACATGTTTTCCCTATAAAGTTTTCCACAGCCAAAGCGGAGTTATTAACAATTTATCCACAAGTTACTAACAGGTGTCCTGACTGCGTTCCCTTGACATACAGTGTTGCCCCACATATACTTGTGTTGTGGTCGTGTTGTGGACTAAGGAGTTTTCCACAGAAACCCGGTCCCCCTACTGCTACGATATATCTGTTTAGATTAGATAATACTATGTAGGCATCGGGTCAGCCTGTGGAAAACTTTTCAAAAACGCCTGGAATCCAGGACCAAGAAAGGAAAAATTCAAATGGCGAAGATCGTTACAGGACACGTAGTCGGGCAGATTTCAGGCAGCATTGCTGGAACTACCTACAGCCGAAATCGTTACGGCCAGTACATCCGGAATCGTAGCGTGCCGGTCGCATCCCACACCGAATACGCCACCAATGCCAAGGCACGATTAGGCGCCGCCTCCGAACAATGGCGAAACTTGACCAACGAGGAACGCTTGAGCTGGCAGGCATGGGCCAACAACAACCCCATCACCGACGTCCTAGGTCAGACCCGCATTCTCGCAGGCAATGCCGCGTTCAACCAGATCAACACCCGCCTACAATTAATCGGCGAGGAAATGCTGACCCTCCCACCGTCGGATCCGCCTCCCCTCGCTCCATTGCCGTTTACCATTGCCCCGCATGCCCCCGCCCCCGGAACCGTCGGGGCAGAGCTGGCTTTTGACCAAGATCCCGCGCTTAATGAGCGTTGGACACAGTTGTATGTCACCGCAGCCGTTGTGCACAGCCAGGGGATCAATTACGTTGAAAACCTCCTGAAGTTCCTGGGGTATTACCCCAATGACGAACCCGAACCCTCGGACAGCGTAGCAATCAGCAATGAACTTTTTGAACGGTTCGGTGTCCTGGAAGAAGGTTACAAGGTTGTGGTCTATGCCGCCCGCATTGACCCCGACACAGGTTTGCTCAGTTCCCGTTATCGTTCTGAATGGATCGCCGTCACCTAAAAACCAATTGAATCGTTTCCCCGGGGCGGCCCGGGGCGCGCGCCGCGTCTTCGCTGGCCGCGGCGCTACGCAACACGGCCCGGCTGAGACCGTGCCGTAGCTCCGCGCCAAACTGCGGCCAAACGCTCCGCCGCGGCCCCCCCCCCGGTCCTCTTTGTGACCGGCGCCGCCCGGTTCTGTCGGCCGGTCCACCGGTCTTGGCCCCCGCCCGCCCCGCCTATCGGCGGGGCGGGGCGGCCGACACATACTCGGAGCTTTTTTTGTGGCACTTATAAAATTAGGTCCCACGGTCGTGGACATCCGCGGTACTGTGGGCGGACTCACTTTCTCTCGCTCGAAGCCGGGGAGCTGGGTTCGCCCATGGTCCCGCCCTGTAGACCCAAAGGAACCTCGGCAGCAATTGTCCCGCGTATTTCAGGGCGCAACGGTTCGAGCCTGGTCGAATCTTTCCCCAGCGCATCAACTGGAATGGGATCTTTTTGCAGCCGACCCCCAACAAGAGCTTTTCAACCGGTTTGGCGAACCCTACCAGGCATCGGGTTTCCAATGGTTTGTGATGATCAACCGCTGGCGTAGGACGGTCGGTCAAGGTATCACCAATCAACCTCCCCCCTCCGGTCGACCAAACGCCCTAGAGAATCTCGAGCTGCACCTAGGCCAGACCCAGGACGTTCCCTCCTACATCGAATGGACCAACCCCGTCCTTGATGACGACTTTTGTATCATCCAGTTACGCTTGTTTTTTTCCCTGGGACGCCGCGTTGCCCATGCTGGTTTCCGCATTGCCGCCGCAGAACTGTTGACCAGTACCACAGAATTTTTCTTCGACAGCAACGCCCGCGCTCGTGATTTTCACTGGGAGCCCCCCTGGACCGCTTTTGTCAGAGCCTACCGGCAGACCCTGGCCGGCTACCGTAGCATCGCCGCCACCGCAACCGATAGGAGTTCCTAATGGCTATTTTCCGCCAAGGCCCTATGATCGGCGCAATTTCCGGAACTGTGGGCGGGTCTGTTTTTGCGCTTGGCAATCCCTCGCCCATCATCCGCGCCCGAAGCTATCGTAAGGGAATGAAGGCCCATCCCAAGAACCAGGCAAGGGCAGACCGTACCACATACATCCACCGCTGGCTCGAGGGTTTCGACGATGAACGCCTTGAGATAGAACATCGCCGCCTTGAAGGCCAGATCATCAAGAATCGCTTGGGCGAACCTCGACAGAAAACCCTACGAGACGCCCTCGCACAAACTATCTATTCCTGGCCCACGACCCAAAAAAATCTTCCGCAATGGTTTCCTGCACCCCCGATCCCCGCAACGGTTCCCGATGACTGGACAGCCACCCGGCAATTTCCTGCACCCGAGCCTGATATTTCGTACAGCGCCGCATCAATCAATTTCACCCTGACGGGCTTTACCGGTTTAAGCTGGGACTTCGACAACTGGCGCCTGTATGCCGCCCCCCTATTCTCGACCCCTCCCGTTACGACACCGCGAGCATGGTTTCTCATTGCCCAATCGCCCGGCAATACCGAAATCGTGAGCATCCCCTCGACCTACTTTCTCGAGTTGAACGCCTCGACTCAACCCGGTTCCCTGGTTCGGTTTGCGTTCCAGGTTATGCACGCGAACCGTCCCCCCTCGACCTGGTATTACCAAGACGTAGCCCGTACCTAAAACTTGATCTTAAATTTCAAGAACGCCGTTTCCACATCCACAAGTATTGATTGAGACATAATGTGTATTATCAGACGTAATACCCGCCTATGGCGGGTATGTAGTCTGACATTTCCATGGGGAGGTCTTGTTGAATTCCTGAAATGAATCTGTTATGCTCCTATGTGTGGAACGTTTCCACCATCGGCAAATGGGCTAATACCCACAACTCAGAAGGATAACATCTATATGCCTATTCAAAACTCCCCCCCGTTACCCCATCGTGCAAATCATCACCGAGGTTTGGCGCTTTTGCACATGCAGAAGGCTATTTCCCACGCCCTCGAGCACCCCGGACAGATCCAACCCTCGAGCGATCTTGAGCTGGCTTTTGACCATACCATGCTCGCAGCACTCGAGATATTGCGCGAACAATCGAAGAAACCCAAGACGGCAACCGTAGAATCAGAAGGAACTTAACCATGTCGAATCGTACTAAGAGTTTCAATGTCGTGCTCTCCCCCACGGAGTATCACATGCTGCAAAGCCTGGCCGATCAGAAGCATTTCAGCAAGGGTCTTTTGGTCAGGGAGCTTATCAGAGCACGATACCAGATGGTATTTAACGCGTCTCCCCAATGCGCCAATGGCATGCCCTGCTATGTCCCCCACATGCACACCGCAACGGCCCCCGTAGCCGCAGCGCCCACGGAGGAGTAGCCATGCCCACGAATCAAAAGGAATCCCCAGTCACCTTTTCGGCCCAATTGTGGTATTCCGTATGTAAGCCCCGCGAGCCTGAAACCTGCCAAATGTGCGGAAGGCGTCATTTTGCCCACCAACCCCATGATCCCACTTCCCCCCTGTATGCCCTCAATTTCCGTTCCACAGAGCGGAGGTGGCCCTCCTGGAAGGACGCCATGAGTCACTGTAGCCCGAAAATGCAGGATTACCTACTGCGCATGCTCCGAAAGCATCATATGAGCGCAGAGACCCATTTCCCGGCCTTGACGAAGGAGTTTTTACCATGATCGACGACCCATTGACCTATACCAGACCCTCCGCCGTTGGCTGCGTGAGTTGTAAAAGCATGGACGTGACGTGCTTGTACGACACCAAAACGCACGAATTGCTAAGTATGTCCTGTGTTTGCGGATATTCCGTAACGATTACCGGCGCCGGACGGAAGCAACGCGTACACACGAAAGACCCGAAGAAGGAGGTAAACTGGTGAGCATGAAATACGAGTCAGAAGCGGACTTATTGCATGCCCTATGGACCCGCACGCTCTCGACCCAGGTTGAAGTATTGCGCCTGTCGGTCTTCTGGCATTGCCACCGGATGGAGCTATCCCATAAAGCTTGCTCTTCCGAGATCTCAAACTGTATAGTGGACCTCGAAACGGACATAGCGAATCTGCGGAAGCAAGTTGAACCATTGCTATTCCCCAGGACGCCTGAGTAGGCACGTCCCCCCAAAGTTCCCTACTCATCCCAAGGAAAAGCCCCCCTGGCCTGGACGGTCAGGGGGGTTTTTCTGTCAGAAGGAGTTTCCGCTCTGGAGTACCCTCATCGGCCCATCGAGTATATCATGCTAACCCGTTGGAATTCCTCGAGTTGCAGCAGGGGGGGTTTCCCACAATGCCATTTCCCCCCCTACTAGCCCTGCGGAAAATAGGGCTTCCAGGGAAACGGCATTGACGAGGTGATGGAAAGCGTGGAGAACCCCCCCCACATTAACGCCCTCGGTTTCCCCTGGTCCT
>PUOW01000434.1 GCA_003552185.1 Spirochaetaceae bacterium | reverse complement strand
GCCCGGATGGATGCGGTGCTCGCGGAACGCACGCGCTACGCAACGGTTCTCATTGAAGACATCTATCAGCCGCACAACGCGAGTGCGGTTGTACGCAGCTGCGACGGGTTCGGACTGCAGGAGCTGCATATCGTGGAAAACCGTAATCGCTATCGGGTGAATCCGCAGGTGGCGCTCGGATCGGCGCAGTGGGTCGACCTCATCCGCTACAATCAGGGCCGTGACAAGGACAACGCCACTACCGAGAATACGCGTGCCGCGATCGAAGCGCTCAAAGCGCGGGGGTACCGAATCGTCGCTACCACTCCGCATCGCGACGCCTACACCCCAGACACTATTCCGCTCGAGCGGGGACCGATCGCACTCTGTTTTGGGAACGAGCTCGACGGTTTGAGCGATACCTGCCTCGAGGCCGCCGACGAATACCTCCAGATTCCGATGTACGGCTTTGTGGAGAGTTTCAATATCTCGGTGGCTGCGGCGGTTACGCTCAGTAGTGTAACCAGGCGCGTAAGGGAGTCGCCGGTGCAGTGGCGTATCTCGCCGAACGAGCGAGCGCTGATCAAGCTGCGGTGGCTCAGGACACAGATCAAGGGCGTGCGTGAGATCGAGCGAGCGTTTCACTCAGACGCGCGCCGAGAACGGTTGGAAGCATAATGACGGTCGAGGAGTACAGAACCTTGGACGCAACCGGCCTGGCCGCGCTCTGGCGCTCGGGCGAGGTGTCGGCGGTTGAGCTGCTCGATTGCGCGATCGACCGTCTCGAGCAGGCCAATCCCGGCTTGAATGCCGTGGTGTATACCGATTACGAGGCGGCACGGGCGGCCGCCTCGGAGCTCGATCAGCAGCGCGCAGCGGCCGGGCTTGACGGGATGCGTCCGATGCCGTTCGCCGGGGTCCCGTTTCCGGTAAAGGATCTGGGAGTGGAGATCGCGGGGATGCCGTTACGAGCCGGCTGCCGCGGCTGGAGCGGATACGTCTCGCGCTCCGATTCGCGTTTCGCGCGTCGCTTGCGCGAGCTTGGGTTCGTGATATTCGGAAAGACCAACACCGCTGAGCTGGGGTTGTACCCGGTTACCGAGAGCAAGGCATACGGGCCATGCCGGAACCCGTACAATCTTAAGTACAGTCCCGGTGGATCCGGCGGCGGATCCGGGGCCGCGGTGGCCTCCGGCATCGTTCCGATCGCCGGGAGCAGCGACGGCGGGGGATCAACGCGTACTCCGGCCTCGTGTTGCGGACTGATTGGGCTCAAGCCTTCATATGGAGCGGTTGCAGAAGGGCAAGAGCGGTGGGCGGGCATCTCGTCCGAGGGCTGCGTGAGCCGTACGGTGCGCGACTCGGCATTGTTCTACGACGCACTGCATTCCGCCTGCCGCGACGAGCGGCCGGGGTACATGCAGGCCCTCGAACAGCGACCGCGCGGTTTGCGGGTGGCGTTCAGCACCGTGCATCCGCTGGGGTTCGAGGTGGACCCCGTCTGCAAAGAGGCCGTGACTCGCGCTGCAGCTCTTATCGAGCCTTTTTGCGCCGGTGTCGAGGAGATCCCTATCCCGTATGGGCCCGACCTGTACTCGCGCCTGTACTTACCGGTTGTTGCAGCCGAGGTTGCGGCGGATATCGGGGCCTTGGCAGGCTACCTGAAGCGGCGGCCGGGGCCGCGCGATCTTGAGCCCGATACACGTCTGCTCGGTGAGGTGGGCAGGCGAATCTCGGCGATGCGGTACGTTGAGGCGCGGCGCGAATGGCGGCGCGTGGCGCTCGAGATCGAGGCGGTGCACGCCGGTTTCGATATACTCTTAACGCCGGTCCTTTCAACGCCTCCGCCCCCGATCGGCAGCCTCTCGACAAGTCTCCGAGATCAGATGAGCATAGAGTCACTGACGCGCACGCCGATGAGTAGGGGGCTTGCGAGGCCCGGATTCGTCGAGAGACTCGCGTTACGCGTGTTCGCGCTCATGCCGTTCACGCCTCCGGCAAACATGACCGGCTGTCCGGCGATCTCGCTGCCGGTTTACGGCAGTGCGGCCGGCCTGCCGGTAGGGGTGCAGGCCGGCGCCGCACGAGGGAACGATCTGCTCTTGCTGCAACTCGCGGCGGCGCTCGAAGCCGAGGGCGCATGGCACGCCCTCGAGCCGGTGATCTGACGACACCGCGCTACGCGCCGTACTCGAGCATCATTCGAGCGACCGATCGATTGTCGGTCGGGTGCTGCAATGAGTTCCAGGCTGCAGCGCGCTGGGTAGGAGAGAGGCCGGGGTAAGCATACCGTAGCAGGTATCGCCCCACCGGGTGGGTGAACTCGGGGTGCCCCTGAAAACCGAGCACTCGACCGCCGATTTTGTAGGCCGCATAGCGGCAGAACTCGTCACCGGCAAGCGGGGTGGCCCCGGGCGGCAGCGCGGCTATCTGGTCTTGATGGCTGTACACCAGCGAGAGCGAAGGTTTACCGAGGCGTGCCGCCAGCCCACGTGAGAATACCGGTACGGTTCGTACCCCCACACCCCATCCGTTCGCGGACTGCGTTACCGTGCCGCCGAGTGCCTGCGCGATGATTTGATGTCCAAAGCATACTCCCACGAGCGGGCGCCCCGCTGCGACGGCGCTTCTTATCCAGTGTTCCAAGCGAGGAAGCCACGGGAGTGATTGATACGCGCCGGCACGACTGCCGGTGACGATGAACCGGTCGCATTCATCGAGATCGGCCGGCAGCCGGCCGATCTCTACGTCGTACACCCGCATATCGAGGTCGCCATGCTGTTCGGCGAGCAGGTCGTAGAACAACCCGTCGTACGACCGAACATCGCTCGGCAGCATCTCGCGCAGGTGATCACAAAGCAGTAGGCCGACGCGCATCGTATGCGATCCGTTCCGCGGTGCTACAGCGCCGGAAACACAACCGAGAGCGGCCGCCCGTCACGGATCAGCTCAAGCTTGACCTGGCCGTCCGCGGCCGCGATCTCGCCATAGAACTCACCTGCGCCGCCGATCGTGGTGTCGTTTACCTCGGTGATCACGTCTCCGGGGCGTACGCCGGAGGCCGCTGCGACGCTGTCACGCATCACCTCCACTACCACCGCGCCGTCGGTGCCGGTATCTACACCTGCTTGGTCGCGAACCTCGTCGGTTAACGGCCAGGCGACCAACCCGGGCCAGAGCGCGTCGGTCTCGGCAATCTCGTCTTCGGTGCCGCGGCGACCGAGGGTTACCGAGAGCTCGAGGATCTCCCCATCACGGATCACCTCGAACTCGGTACTCTCTCCGGGGCTGAGGGAGCCGATCGCGCGTTGGAGCCCCACGGTGTCTTCCACCGGTTCATTCTGGACCGAGAGAACGAAGTCGCCGGGTCGCAGCCCGGCATCGGCCGCGGGTGCGTCCTGATACACCTGGAGCACCAGCGACCCGTCTTGGTCCTCCACACCGAGCTCCTCCGCGAGCGCCCCGTGAGCATCGCCGTCGGCATCGGTGATACTTACGCCAAGCCACCCATACTCGATCTCGCCGTCTTCAAGCAACTGCGTAACCGCACCGGACGCGGTGTTGATCGGAATCGCGAATCCCAGCCCGACGTTTCCGCCGGTCTGTGAGCCCGCGATCCAGGTGTTTATCCCGACAATCTCGCCGCTGAGATTGACCAGCGCGCCGCCGGAGTTGCCCGGATTGATCGCGGCGTCTGTCTGAATGAAGTCGGTGAGTTCCGGGATCTGCCCGCCGGGGCCTCCGCGCCGGCCCACCGCGCTGACGATTCCTGCGGTCACGGTAGACTCAAACCCAAACGGGTTACCGACCGCCATTACCCAGTCTCCGACGCGCAACGCGTCGGAATCGCCGAGCTGCGCAACCGGAACATCCGAGCTGGGACTGAACTCGAGCACCGCGATATCCATGCGCGAATCGCCGCCGATCTTTTCAGCTTCGTATTGGCGCCCGTCGTACAGCGAGATCTCGATATCCTCGGCATCGCCGACGACATGGTTGTTGGTCAAGATGTACGCGCTCCGGCCGTCGGTGTCGATGATGACGCCGGAACCGAGCCCGGGCCGCTCGAACTCGCGCTGATCACGGTCGGGCCCCGGCCCGAAGAAGAACTCGAACGGGGATTGTGGGCCGCGTTGCTCAACGGTTTCAACAACCGATACCTCCACCACAACCGGAAGCACCGCATCGGCCACTTCCGAGAGCGAGTCCTGATCGGGCGTGCTGCCGGTCGGATTGTTGTGTTGCGGTACGCTGTCGGAACCATGATTCCGGGCGAAGCGTGCCGCAGGCTCCTCGGCAGGAGCTTCTCCTCCGCGCCCGAGGATGAAACCGGCGGAGAACAGGATTACCGCTCCCGCCAATGCAAAAAACGCTATCTTCCAGATGTTGCTCTTCATAACTAACTGCTCCGTTGATTCATGCACGCCGGCGTGCAGATTGCCCCCACACGTTTTAAGGTAACGCGACTCGCGCTCTCACGACAAGCCGCCGGGGTTCAAGTTACACGGGGTTCGAGTTACATTGACAGAGCATCGCAAAGCGTTTAGTATTAATCTGTCAATTCTTACCGAATCACGCACCATTCATCGACCAAGGGGAAGGCAGGAATGTTGGATCTTTCTACGGTATACCTCGGGCAGACACTGAAGAATCCGATTGTGGCGTCGAGTTCGAGTCTCACGAACACACCCGAAAAGGTTAAAAAACTTGAGGATGCCGGAGTGGGGGCGGTAAGCCTTCGCTCGATCTTCGAGGAGGAAATAGAGGGCGAGATCGAGGGCTTGGAGCGCCAGGTTGAGCACACCGAGGCGTGGGACTACATCCGTAGCGCCGAGATGTCGCACGGGCTCGACGACTATCGCCGATTGATCAGGGGCTGCAAAGAGGCGGTCTCGATCCCTGTGTTCGCCAGTATGAACGCCAAGAGCTCCTCATTCTGGGTAGATCACGTGAAGGTGCTCGAGGATGCCGGTGCCGACGGAATTGAGTTAAATCTGTCGCTGCTTCCGGTGGATCACCATGATACCGAGGACAAGATCATTCAGTTCTATGTCGATACGGTCAAGCAAGTGAAGCAACGCATCTCGGTACCGCTCGCGGTCAAGATCGGCTACTACTTCACCTCTATTCCGTCGTTGGTCGACAAGCTGCATTTCGCCGGTGCAACCGGCGTGGTGATGTTCAACCGCTTCTACCAGGTGGATATCGATACCAACAGCGAACGGCTCGGGAGGATGTCGCCGATCAGCTCCCCGACCGATTACAGCATTCCTATGCGCTGGGTGATGTTGTGCTACGGAAAAACCGAGATCGACCTTGCAACATCATCCGGTGTGCACGACGGCGAAACCGTGGTAAAGATGCTTCTTGCCGGCGCAACCGTGACACAGGTCTGCTCGGCCTTGCTGAAGAACGGAGTTGAGTACGCCGAAACGATGCGAACCGAGCTTGAGAGCTGGATGCGCCAGAAAGGTTACTCGAGTATCGATCAGTTTCGCGGCAAGCTCAGTCAGAAGCATAGCAAGCGTCCGAAGTCGTTCGAGCGGCTGCAGTACGTTAAGACCGTGGCGGCTCACGCCTAGCAAGCGCAACCACCACAGAACGTTGAGGTGCGTCGCGTCGACGCACCTCG
>PUOW01000219.1 GCA_003552185.1 Spirochaetaceae bacterium | reverse complement strand
GCGGGCGGCACGCTTTTCACAACCGCTCGGTGCGTCTACGTAGTGTTCAGCGAGGAGGTCGCGCGTAAGCGTCTCGGATTTCCCGGCGCCGCGGCTTTCAAACCGACCGAGTAGCTGCAGGGGCGGCACCACGCATTAGTCTGTAGCGCGGCAGCCGGTCCGTCCGGTGTTTTGAGGAACAGAGAATGATTTCATCTTTCGGAATCGCCGCTTTGGCGGCGGCCGGTGCATGGGGCGGGCTGGTTGGCCTGGTGGTTGGGTTCACCGCGATTGGAGTAGGACTAATCGGCACCCCGGGGCTGATCATGCTATTCGGAGTGGACTCGGTGACCGCAGTCGGCACAATGTCGGTTGCCGGTGTATTTATGATGGCCTCCGGGGCTCTTTCACATTTGCGCGAGCAAAGCATTTACTTTCCGATTGCCTTGCGGTTTCTTGTGACGGCGGTTCCGGCCTCATACGCATCGGCCCGCTATGCACGGGCACTAAATGAACTGGTGCCGTTGCAATCGGTAATCGGCGTAGTAATAGTACTGTCGGTGATTCTGTTGTTCTACCGATACGTAATCATGCGGCCGAAGCCGCGAGTGCTGAACGTTACGCGAGCACAGCTCGCCTCGGCGCCCTTTCTTGGTGTTGTTCTGGGCTCTATAATGGGCGCTACCAGCATCTCCGGTTCGTTGATCGTGTTGTCTTTCATTATGCTGCTTCGACTCCCTACGCCCTACGCGGTCGGCACAACCACCGTTGTTACGGCCGGGTCGTTAACGATAGCGGCGATTGCGCACCTACAGAGCGGCAATGTAGACTGGGCTATCCTACTCGGGCTGCTACCGGGAGTGCTTATCGGCGCCGCGGTAGGAGCACGGTACGCAAACCGCCTGCCGCGCCAGGTGCTTCGCGTCGGCATCCTGATAATCTTGATGGCGGCCGGTGTCATGGTGCTTCTCGATTAGCCGGCATCTCCAGACAACTACAGCTATAGTTACCTTGACGAAAGCGGAAGCCGAATATAGATTCACGCAATGCCTTGCCTGCAGCAGCGCCGGGATCGAAACGGTGGCCTTTGTGGCCGCCGAAGAGCGCGGCCGAGCAAGGCGGTGAAGACTTCAAAGCTTTCATCGCGGATTTGGCTGCCCGGGTGTACACACGGGGTCGGCCGGAGGCCGACGGGCCACCAGCAGCAAGAGAAACGAGGCGTCGCTGAACGGGGCGCGCTCATAGTCGCCGTACGATACCTCGGACACAAACCCGATCGACCGCAGCACCCCTTCCAGCTCGTCTTTCGTGAGCGGATACAACCTGACCGAGCCGGCAGCACTCTCGGCGGTTTCTTTAACCGTCAAGACGGTGTGAAAGGATAGAAACCCGTCGTGCCGCTGCCGATAGAAACGCTCGAAGCGTACCCGCTCGGTCTCGATCGGCGGAAGTTCGGTAACCCCGTCGGCCAAGATTCGACGGTAATTGAGTAGCTGCAGGAGCAGGTGACCGCCGGGCTTGAGTACTCGGTAGATCTTGGTGAGGATATCCGTGATTCCGCTCACACCGTCACCGTGGACGAGCGTGTTTCCGAGGCACACAACCGAGTCGAACGAGCGCTCGTCAAAAAACGTGTGCAGCTCTTCCATCTTCCCAACGAAGAACGAGGGGCTCGGGGAGTGCTCACCATGATCCCTATGGTGCCGAGAGCCTCCGAGGCTCGCCCCGGAGGCGCGTCGCACGGCGTGCTCGATCAAGATTGGGTCCGCGTCGAACCCCACCGCGCGATACCCCGCCTGCGCTAAGCCGGCGCAGAGCGCTCCGGTTGCACAACCCACGTCGAGCACACGCCCCCCAGGCGGCGTAAGCTCGGCAACCAATGAGTGCTGAGCTTGAGAAAGCGGGAAGATCTCGTCGTAATACTCGGCGGTGGTGTCGTACATGTCCGGCCTATCACCCCCTACCGATCACTTGCCGGGGGTGTAGTGATTTCCAAGCGCGGCGGGTGGACGCGCTCTGATCACCGCGCCTGCGAGTACCACAATGGTAAGCAGATACGGAATCATCTGGATGAGATTGTGCGGCAGCGCGATCGGGAGCCCCTGCATACGCATCTGTAGCGCGTCGGAGTACGAGAAGAGAAAGCTCGCACCGAGACCGCCGACCGGGTTCCATCGACCAAAAATATTGGCCGCAAGCGCCATATATCCGCGCCCGGCGGACATATCCATGCTGAACCAGCTCAGATGCCCAAGCGAGAGATAGGCACCGCCGAGACCGCATAACGCGCCCCCAAAGATCACGCTCGCGTGCTTGATCAAGCGCACGTTGATTCCCACCGTGTCGGCCGCCTCAGGGTGTTCGCCGGTCATGCGAATGCGCAGCCCAACCGGAGTCTTGAACAGCACAAACCAACCGAGCGCCACCAGCGCAAACATCATATACACAAACGGCGACTGCATCCCGAGTAGACGGCCTACCACCGGCAGCCCGCTGATCCCCGGGATCATGACCCGTCCTATGCCTTCCACCGAAGGAGAGGTGCCGCGGCTGCCCCAGATCACCTGCATCAGCCAGGTCGTGATCCCGAGCGCCAGGATATTGATCCCGACACCCGCGACCACGTGGTTGGCCTTGAGCTCTATCGTGAACACCCCGAATACCGCGGCGCTGAGAGCGCCCGCGAATACCCCGGCCGTCACGCCCACCCATGGGTTGCCGGTGAGGTACGAGCCGAGCACCGCCGCAAACGCTCCGCTGAGCAGCATCCCCTCGAGCCCGATATTGATGATACCGGCGCGCTCCGAAAACGTACCCCCCATCGCCGCGAGCGCGATCGGCACCGCGAGCCGAATAGCCGCATCCACGGTGTTGATGTTAAACACCACCGCCGCGATTTCAGCCCACATGACCGCGCTCCTTTCGGCGAATGAGCCCGAGCAGCACGCGCGCAAATCCCGGCGCGGCCACGAAGAGAATCACCAGCCCTTGAACCACCATCATGAGGTCGGCCGGTATCCGCGCAAACAACTGCATCGAGCTGCCGCCGGCCTCGAGCGCCCCAAACAGCAACGCCGCCAACAGCACTCCCCAGGGGTTGTTGCGCCCCAGCACCGCGACCGCGATCCCGGTGAACCCGTAGCCCGGAGAGAAGTTCGTAACGAATCGACCGAGCTGCCCCAGCACCACCGCGGCTCCGGCGAGTCCGGCAACCGCCCCACTGAGCGCCATCGAGAGTACAATCATGCGCCCGCTTCGTACGCCGCCGTACTCGGCCGCGCCCGGGTTCTCGCCTACCGCCCGAAACTCGTAACCCAACGAGGTGCGCTCAAACAACCACGCGATCACGGCTACCGCCGCAATCGCAACGAGAATGCCGGCGGTGATGCGGCTTCCGGGAATCAACTCCGGCAGCCGCGCCTCTACCGGGAGTCGCGCGGTTTGGTCTACCGGTCCCGGCGCCTTGAAGTAGTTCGCGGTGAGGTGCGTGGTGCCGAGAATCGCCACGGTGTTGAGCATGATCGTGGTGATGACTTCGTGCGCGCCGGTTTTGACCTTTAACACCCCCGGGATCGTGCCCCAGGCCGCCCCGAAGAGCATGCTGCCGACCAGCGCGACTCCAAGAACCACCGGCGTCGGGAGCCCGGCCGCCGCCCCCGCGATCAAGGCCGCCGCGAGCGCTCCCCAGTAGAGTTGGCCCTCGGCGCCGATATTGAACAGCCCTACGCGGAACGCAATCGCGACCGCTAGGCCGGTGAATAGGAGCGGTGTGCTGCGCGTGAGCGTCTGCGCCACCGCGTAGGCGCTTCCGAACGCGCCGGTGAACAGGCTGTAGAACGCCGCCCCGACATCGTACCCAAACGCCAGAATCAACACAGCACCAACTGCGAGCGCAAGCGCTATCGCGGCGAGCGAGTACAACAGCTCCTCAAGCCCGCTCAACGTGGCAAGCTTCCGTAGCGCCGCACCGACAACCCGTTTCATGCGCCGTTCTCCCGCCGTTCTTCCGGCACCTGCAGCTGGCCGGCCATCAGCAGCCCGAGCTCGTGCTCGGGGCAGTCGCCCGGTCGTTCGGCTACAATGCGCCCCTCGTACAGCACCAGAATGCGATCCGAGAGCGCCCTCAGCTCATCGAGCTCGGCAGAGACCAAGAGCACCGCCTTCCCGGCGGCTCGCAACTCGAGAAGCCGATTGTGAATGTACTCGATCGCGCCCACATCTACACCACGCGTGGGTTGGCAGGCGAGCACCACCAGCGGGTCACGGCTAAACTCTCGCGCCAGAATAACCTTCTGCTGATTGCCGCCCGAGAGCTGAGCCGCCGGCAGCGACGCGCCTGCGGCCCGGATCGAGTATTCTGTGATCAGCGAACGCGCGTGTTCCGCGATCGCGGCCGGTCGCAGCACGCCGCGCCCGGCAAACGGCGCATCGCGCTGCGATCCAAGAATAGTGTTCCAGGCTACGCTGAAACTCGGCACCAACCCACGCCGCATCCGGTCGGACGGTATATGCGCCAACCCGAGCCTGCGGCGACGACGAACCGCAAGTGTACCAATCTCGTGGCCGCCGAGACGGATCTCACCGGACTCGGCGCGGCGCAGCCCGCTGATCGCCTCTTCGAGCTCGAGCTGTCCGTTGCCTTCCACACCGGCGATGCCGAGGATCTCGCCGCGACGAACCGCGAACGACACGTGCCGTAGGCCGGTACCGTAGCGCGGAGGCACCGTTAGGTCGGCCACCTCGAGCGTCGCTTCCCCGTATCGGGAAGCCGGCTTCTCGACGCGCAGCAGCACCTCGCGACCCACCATCATGCGCGCGAGTTCGGCCGGGGTGGTTTCGGAGGCCTCGACCGTACCCACTACGCGGCCGTCGCGGAGGATCGTGACGCGGTCCGAGATCGCCATGGTTTCGCGCAGCTTGTGCGTGATGAGAATAACGGTCTTGCCGTCTTGCTTCAGCCGTCGAATGACCTGAAACAGTTCTTCGGTCTCCTGCGGCGTGAGTACCGCGGTCGGCTCATCGAGGATTAAGGTCTGCGCCTCACGGTACAGGGCCTTGAGAATCTCAACCCGCTGCTGCTCGCCGACCGAGATTTCCTCGATCAGCGCGTCCGGCGAAACATGCAACCCATAGCGCTCAGCGAGCTGCAAGATCTGCGTGCGGGCGGCCGATAGATCGAGCACGCCGCGGCTGGTCAACTCGTTTCCGGCTACAATGTTCTCGGTAACGGAGAGGCGGTCCACCAGCATGAAGTGCTGGTGGACCATCCCGAGACCCAGCTTGATTGCGTCGCTCGGACCGCGCAAACGCCGCGGCTCACCCTCGATGCGCACCGTTCCGGAATCGGCGGAATACAGGCCGAACAGGATCTTCATCAGGGTGCTCTTGCCGGCACCGTTCTCCCCGAGCAGACAGTGCACCTCGCCGCTGCGCACCTCGAGATCTATCGCATCGTTCGCAACGAGATCCGCAAACCGCTTCGTGATGCCTTCAAGCTGAACCGCGTACATCTCGAGAAAACCGAAGCGAGGCGCGCGTGCCCTACAGCTCGCGCGCTTCGTCTATTGTTTCCGGAATCTCAATGTTCCCGGCGGTTATCTCGGCTTTGACCTCCTCGAGGCGTTCTATAACCTC
>PUOW01000201.1 GCA_003552185.1 Spirochaetaceae bacterium | reverse complement strand
TGGTCAGCGGCTTGAAGAGATACACAGCCTTGGTGCGCCCGGCCGCTCGGGCGGCTGCCGTAGCGAGAGCGGAGACCACAACGCACGCGGTGAGCAGAACTTCGGCGACACTCATGGGACTTACGCTCAGGGTAACATCTCTGCGCCGCCGCCGCATCCCCGGCGCGGCATCCTCGGCGCGGCCCTTTGCCCCGCCGTCGCCGAATCGCCAAGCCGCCGCACGCTCAGGTGCCGACTCGCGAACACCCGCCGCCTCCCGTGTTATCTTTTGGGTAGTGACACGAATGCTGTGGGTGACAAAAGGAGCAGCGAAACCGATCCTGACGCCGACGCAGGTCTCACCGCGGGTGCGGGCCGTACTCTTCATCTGCTTGGCCGTTGTGCCGGCGGCGCTGCAACCGGTGCCGGCGCGCGGCGAAGGCGGGCGCGTGCTCGAGCTTGAGTATCTCGAAAGCTTCGAGCCGCACGAGACTGAGGAGATCGTCGGTGAGCTGTTCGGCGACCGGCCGGTGCCTGAGGCGCGCTACACGATCGACGCTTATATCGTGCGCTACAGCAGCTACTACCCACGCGCCTTGCACGCCGCCGGCGACGCAGCCGACGAAGGGGGCACCGCCGCCGAACACGCCGCCGCCGAACCGCCCGCCGGCGAACACACTGCCGGCGATGGGGCTGCGGATGCCACAGGCGATGCCTCGAACGAGCAGGAGGGCGGTGGGCACAAGGCCGTGATCACCGCGCAGCTGTTTGTGCCGCGCCGCGACGAGCCGAGCCCGCTGTATCTTTTTGCGCCCGGCACCACCGGGCTTGTCGACGCCTGCAGGCCTTCGCGCGAGCACATAGTGGGTATTCACTGGGGCTTGTACCGCGCGCATGTGTTGGCGTTCGTCGGCAAAGGTTTCATCGGGCTGCTGCCCGACTACACCGGATTCGGCGAGGCCGATAGGCTGCAGCCGGTGTTTCATGCCCGCAGCGAGGCGAAGATGATGCTCGACGGCGTGCGCGCTGTGGCCGAGCTCGGCGCCGGAGACGAGTTCCCGCCGTCGGATCCCGAGCGAGTGTATCTTGCCGGGTTTTCGCAGGGCGGGCACGCCGCGTTTGCGGCGGCGGAGCACCGCGAGGAGTACGCTCCCGAGATCGAGATCGCCGGCATTGTAGGTTACGGGCCCACTACCGATATGCCGACGCTGTTTCGAGAGTTCCCGGTGGTTGCGCCCATGGTGGTCAAGATCTTCGGCGAGCTCTACGGCGCCGATCGCTTCCCGGCCGAGCCCATGCTGCAAACGCGTTGGCGAGAAGACCTCGAGCGTCACGTAACGCGCCAATGCATCGGCGGGATGCAGTCGTTTTACCCGTGGAGTGCGCGCGAGCTGTTTCGGGAGGAGTTCGCCGACGCGCTGTTCGGCGAGCGCCTTGAGCAGGAGTTTCCCGAGATCTACCGCATCATGCGGCGCAACTCGCCCGGGCTCATCGCGCACGGCGTTCCGGCGTTTATCTTGCAGGGCTCGGATGATATCGTGATCTCGCCGGAGAGTCAGGAACGCTTCGTGCATGCGCTTCGCGAGGCAGGGAGCGAGGTTCGTTACGAGCTGTATGAGGGCGCGCGGCACGACACCCGCCAAGTAGGGTTCGACGACGTCCTCGAATGGATAGGAGGGCAAAAATGAATAGCGACGATTTAACGCAAGCGAAAGAGCTGCTCGCACACGGTCTTCGTGGCGAAGGGGCTCACCTCAGCCTGGAGGCCGCAGTGGCGGAGTTCCCCGAGGAACTGATCAACACCGCGCCGCCGAACGTGCCCTACACCTTTTGGCACCAGCTCGAGCACATTCGAACCGCGCAGGAGGACCTGTGGCGGTATGCCGCCGATCCGGAGCACGTTTCGCCGCCCTGGCCGGACGGGTACTGGCCGGCCGCCGGCGAGCGGGCCGATCGCAACGCCTGGGAAAAGACCGTTCAGGCGATTCTTCGCGACCGCGAGAGCTTCATCGCGTTCATCACCGAACCACAGCGCGATATCTTCGCACCGGTGGCGCATATGGACGGCGGCAGCGTGTTTCGAACCGCTCTGTTGGCGATCGACCACACTGCCTACCACCTCGGCGAGTTTGTGATGGGGCGTCAGATGCTCGGCCATTGGCGCTCAGAGCTGCGCAGCAACGTGAACGAGTGAGTGCCGAGCGCGATTAGCGCGGGGGTATCCGTGCCGTTGTAGCAGCCGGGCAGGCGGTGGCACTCCCGCCGGACGCGTGCATCGCCGCAGGAAGCGCGTGCAGTTCCGGTGGCGCTCCTAAGAGCGCTCCGCTTTCCAGGAATGCTTCTGCCTCAGCAGCTCGTTGAGCTCGGCCGCGTCGGACGTGAGCGCAATCGAGACAAGCTGGATTAACAAGCTTTGCTTCTCGGGATCCAGACATTGCGCCCCCGACTCCCCCGGTATCTTGGCGACGGCTTCACGAATCTCACGCAGTTCGTTGCTTATCTTCGGCAGAACCTGTGCGACCTGGGCCTCGGCATGGGGGGCGTCTTCGTCGCCGCGCGGTAACTGCGCGCTCTCGTCATGAGGCATAATTTCGTCTATCTGCCCGAGCAGGTAACGAGCGTCTATGTTGTGCGTATGTGCGATACTCGAGAGCATCTCGGCCGAGGGAGCGCGCTTGCCGTTCTCAACGAGCGATATCTTCTGCTTCGTAGTCCCGAGCGACTCCGCAAACTGCTCGCCGGTCATCCGGAGATAGCGGCGTACGGCGCGAATGCGAGGTGCGATTAACGGGGCGCTCTTGTTCATACGCATTCCTCAAGGCGCCGAGAGGTGCCTACGTGCAACGACGGCGCCGGAGAACGACAAAGAAAAAAATAATCATCAATATGTTGACAGGAGTTGCCTTTTACTATAACCTTTACCCTTGTATTATACTAATCCCTTCTCTTAACAGTCAAATTCTTAAGCCGGTCGGAGTGCGTCTGCAACCCGCCTTTCAACCCGAATCTCGGTGGAATCGCGCTCCGCTCGCGTGCATAAGGCGCGGCCCCGCCCCGTGACCCGGGTAACCCTCCCTCATGAATATCCCAAAGGTTGACTGTAGTTTTCAGGATGTTTACCTTTCTGGCCGTGCAACTAGCTTACATCGGTGCATGCATCAGGTTCGAAGCGCGCATTCGTGGTGGGTAGAAGCACTCGGTGAGCGCTCGGCGGCCTGGGCAACCTGAGCCTCCTTCTTCGATTTTTGAAAGTCACAAACAACATAGAGCCGGTGCAGAGGGCAGCGGCGTCATGCGATCTCACGGCAAACCCGCGATAGGAGGGGATTATGACACTAAAGAACATGCGCTTGGGAACCAAACTCGTTGGGGGATTTCTCGCCGTGGCGCTGATCGTGGTTGCGGTCGGCGCCGTGAGCTGGATCGGCGCGCGGCATATGGACGACGCGATCGACGAGCTCGGCACGGTGCGGTTGCCGAGCATTGAGGCGCTCTTGAACACGCGCTTGGTGACCGAGGAAGCGATCAGCGCGCAGCGCGCGCTTCTCTCGGAGCAGATGAACGCCGCCGAGCGTGTCGAGCAGATGGAAGACTTTGAGCGTGCGCGCGAAGAGCTCTACGCGCAGTGGGAGGCGTTTGAAGAGCTCTCGCTTACCGCCGAAGAACGCGCGCTCTTGCCGCAGGTAGAGGACGAGCTTGACGAATGGCGTGTGCTCAACGAGCGCTGGCTCGAGCTCACCGAGGAGTTCACGGAGCTCGGGGTGCTGGACCCGGCGGAGCTCGTCGGTATGGCGCAGGAGGCGCGCGGCGATTATTTCGAGATCCAGGCGACCTTGCTCGAGGCGCTTCAGGAGGGGGCGCCGGTTGCGGAGGCCGAGACC
Organism: Spirochaetaceae bacterium; assembly: GCA_003552185.1. GTDB lineage: Bacteria > Spirochaetota > Spirochaetia > DSM-27196 > SLAA01 > B1Sed10-166. Next base: position 1,764 of record PUOW01000201.1, on the reverse strand, counting down.
GCGCTTCAGACCGGGCTCGGACGTCGAATCCAAGAGTTTGAAACCGAGAACACCGAGCTCGTTACGGAGCTCGAGGCGGTTGCCGACCAGGATGCGGAGTTTCGCGACGCGGTGCACGAGGTGAACGCGCTCTTGGCGGAGGGCGCGCAGCAGCAAGCCGAGGCGCTCTATCGCGATGCGGTGGCACCGGCGATAGACGCGGTGCTCGACCCGCTGAACGAAGCAGTGGCTATCGCCGAACGGGCCGATGAACTCCGCGGCGAAACAGCGGGCCTCGTGATGGAGGCGCTGCGCGACAACGCGCGAGACGTCAGCGAGCGCCTCGAGGAGCTGATGGCTTCCAACGAGGAGATCGCCGCGGCTACCGCTTCGCAGGCGCAGGAGCGTAGCGCAAACGTGATCGTGATGATCGTGGTCGGGATGATCGCCGGTTTCGCGATTGCGGTTGCACTCGGTATGGCTCTCAGCCGAGGGATCACCAAGCCGGTGGCAAAAGGCGTGGAGCTCGCCGAGCGGCTTGCCGACGGCGACATGACCGCAACCATAGATATTCAGCGCACGGACGAGATCGGCGTACTCGTGGATGCGCTCCGCGAGATGCGCGACAAGCTGGTGCAGGTTGTAAGCGACATTCAAAACGCCTCCGAGAACGTTGCCTCCGGCAGCGAGCAGATGAGCTCTACCGCGCAGCAGCTCTCGCAGGGAGCCACCGAGCAAGCGAGCTCGGCCGAGGAGGTTTCCTCCTCTATGGAGCAGATGGGCTCGAACATCAAGCAGAACGCCGACAACGCGCAGCAGACCGATAAGCTCGCGCAGAAATCCACCGAGCGCGCGCAGGAAGGCGGCCAAGCGGTTGAGGAAACGGTCGGTGCGATGAAGCAGATCGCCGAGAAGATCTCGATCATTGAGGAGATCGCGCGCAACACCAACCTCCTCGCGCTCAACGCCGCGATTGAAGCCGCGCGGGCGGGCGAACACGGACAGGGATTCGCGGTGGTCGCCGGCGAGGTTCGCAAACTGGCCGAAAACAGCCAGAAGGCGGCCGCCGAGATCGCCGAGCTCTCGGAAAACAGCGTGGCGGTCGCCGAACGAGCCGGAAGCCTCATATCCGAGATGGTCCCGGAGATTCAAAAGACCGCCGAGCTCGTGCAGGAGATCACCGCCTCGAGCGCCGAGCAGAACTCGGGAGCAGACCAGATCAATCAGGCGCTCGGACAGCTCGATCAGGTGATCCAGCAAAACGCTTCCGCATCCGAGGAGATGGCCTCGATGGCCGAGGAACTTTACAGTCAGTCGCAGCAGATGCAGCAAACCGTCTCGTTCTTCTCGATCAACGGAGCCGCCAACGGGAACGGTAACGAGAACGGCAACGGCCGGCGGCTGCTTGCCGAACAAACAAGCGAGCTCCGGGCGATACCCCAGCACTCCGAAACCGGGGCGGCCGTTGCGGTGCCGCCGAAAGACGATCCCGCGGACCACGAGTTCGAGCAGTTCTGATGCAGGGAGTACGGACGGCCGGAACGGCATTCCGGCCGCAATTCCGGCCGCACAACGGAGGCTTCTATGGTATCCGAGTCTCATGATTATGAGGTTTGTCGCGAGCTCATCGAAAACTTGCCCGACGGTGTAAGCCGCTTCGAGCGCGGTGGCGCCATCGTTGAGGTCAACGCAGCATTGTGCCGGATGACCGGGTTCTCGAAGAAAGAGTTGCTGGGCTCCAAACCCCCGTATCCGTACTGGGCGCCGGAGCACCTCGACACGATT
>PUOW01000243.1 GCA_003552185.1 Spirochaetaceae bacterium | reverse complement strand
TGTGCGCTCTTTCCCGCCCGTTGTGATAGGGCCAACGCATCGTGTTTCTCAGCTTCCAGTCGGTTGTGCGTTGGCAAGCGCGTGACTTATTGTGGTGTCGGGGCAGAGTAGTCCCGGTTGAGCTAATCGTGTGTATCGAGGTGTTGTCTCAAAAAGAACGACGTAATCGAATCTGCCCAGGTTGCGGCCTTTTTTCCTTTGATACGTGATACGCCCCTCTTTTTGGCCCCTTCGGGTGCGATCTGCGTTCACGCAATTGACACGTAAACGCAATCATTACTAAAGTTGTCGCTATCTAGTGTATGAATATGCGCCGGAAAGCGCAAATTATGCATTATACACAAAAAGGGGGAAAGTATGAAGACGATACGGCTCGTTACGGTAACGGCACTGGCTGCAGCGCTGCTGATCGCCGCCGGAGCACCGGAAGAAGAAGTGGTCGATACCGATCACCTCATCGTCGCAAACTTCGACGAGACGCAGAGCATGGACCCGCACGCGGTTGAGGACACCGCATCGCACTGGATCAACAACCAGATCTACGACGGGCTTGTGCGCCGTACCGACGACATGGGTGTTGAGCCTGCGCTCGCCGAGAGTTGGGAGTTTATAGACGACCGCACGGTTGAGTTCTATCTGCGCGAAGGCGTGAAGTTTCACAACGGCGACGAGTTCACAGCTCACGACGTGAAGTTCACCTATCAGCGTTTGCTCGATGAAGACGCGAATTTCGTCGGGGCGTCTCGCCTCGCGATGGTCGACGCCGAGAACATCGAGGTGGTAGACGACTACACGGTGCGCATTCCTACCGATGAACCGTTTGCCGCGATTCTGACCTACCTCGCGCACAGCTCCTCGTTTATCATCAGCGAGTCGGCGGTCGAGGAGTACGGCGACGAATTTTATGCAAACCCGGTGGGTACCGGTCCGTTTCAGCTGCTCGACTGGGACCGCGGCAGCGCGGTGCATCTCGAGCGCTTCGACGACCATTGGCGTGGTCCGGCCGAGGTAGAGCGGCTAAGCTTCCGCGCGATTCCTGAGGGCTCCAGCCGCACCATCGAGCTCGAGACCGGCGGCGTGCATGTAGCCCAGCAGATTCCGGAGACCGATCTGCAGCGTATAGACGACAACGACAACACCGTTCTGCACAGCTACGAAGCGCTGAGGCTCGAGTACATTGTGTTCAATACCCAGAAGGCTCCGTTCGACGATGAGCGCGTTCGCCGCGCGATCTCGTATGCCATTGATACCGAGGAGATTGCCGAGGTGGCGTTCGGCGCGTCGGGCTCACCGGCGCAGGGCGTTATGAACAGCTCGATCTGGGCTTTCAATCCGGATGTGTATATGTACGACCAGGATCTCGACCGAGCGCGCGAGTTGCTCGAGGAGGCCGGTTACGGTGACGGATTCGAGATGACGATGGCGATAGACGACAACGACGAGCGCCGCACCGTCGCCGAGATTCTCGGAAGCCAGTTCCGCGATCTCGGCATCGATATGAGCATCGAGGTTTACGAGTGGGGAGCCTACCTCTCTATGACAGCTGCAGGCGAGCACGACATGGCACAGCTTGCGTGGCTCGCGAGCACCGGAGACCCGCACCACGCCTTGCACCCGAACTACTACAGCGGAAACATCGGAGCTGCGAACCGCTCGCACACCGTTGTCGAGGAGCTCGATGAACTGCTCGAGCGGGGGGTCAATGAGCCCGACGAGGCCGAACGCGAGGCGATCTATCGAGAGGCGCAGGAGTTGATCGCGGAGTATGCACCGATTATCCCGATGGTCGACGATGTGGAATCGGTCGGCGTTCGTCGCGAGGTCACCAACTTTAATCCCTCGCCTTCGGGTTATCACCTGTTCGGAAAAGTGGGTATCGAGAACTAATCGACTCACTAGCGGTCGAAGCCGCATCGAGGAGACCACCGCCGCGCGGTTCCGGGGCGTGCCGTCCGGAACGGCCGTCCGGTACCGCGCCGGTTACGGCTCGATAGCGAAACCGCGACCCGGAGGGAGAGCAGCGTGACGAAATACATTCTGAGGCGCCTGGCGTCGCTCATTCCCGTTCTGCTCGGCGCAACCTTTATTGTGTTCGCGATCATGCATTTCACACCTGGCGACCCCGCCACTCTGATGCTGCCGCAGGACGCCACCACCGAGCAGATCGAACGCATGCGCGAGAATCTGGGGCTGAACGAGCCGTTTCTGGTGCAGTATGGAAACTTTCTGTTCGGCATGCTCCAGGGCAATCTCGGACCGTCGTTGCGAACCGGGCAACCGGTCACCGGTATCATCGCGTCGCGCCTGCCCGCCACGATGCAGCTTGCGGCGGCTTCGCTCTTGGTTGCGGTCACAATCGGGTTGATCGCGGGCATCATCGCGGCGGTAAAACAGTATAGCGTATGGGACGGCGGCGCGATGTTCACCGCGCTACTCGGCGTCTCGATGCCGAACTTCTGGCTCGGGTTGATGATGATACTTGTGTTCGCGGTGTTCTGGAGCAACACCTTCGGGTATACGCTGTTTCCGGCCTCCGGGTACGGCACGTTACGCCATATCGTGATGCCTGCGATTGTGCTCGGCACCGCGCACGCGGCCTTCATAACGCGGATCACCCGTTCCTCGATGCTCGAGGTGTTGCGACAGGACTACGTGCGCACCGCGCGGGCGAAGGGCTTAAGCGAATGGAAGGTGGTGGTGGTGCACGCGCTTCGCAACGCGCTCATGCCGGTGGTTACGATCGCCGGACTCCGCTTCGGCGTGTTGCTCGGAGGGTCGGTGGTCACCGAACGTATCTTCGCCTGGCCGGGTATCGGGCGGCTCTTGATAGACGCGGTGCGCGCGCAGGATTACAACGTGGTGCAGGGCATCATCCTGACGTATGCGGTGATTTTTAGCCTCGTGACGCTCGTGGTCGATCTCCTGTACGCCTTTATCGACCCGCGCATCAGAACGCAGTACAGGTAGGGCAGGGAGCGGTATGGCGGTTCAAGCAGTTACGGAAGGTGGGGGACCAAGGGCCGAAGCCACGGTGCGTGCAACGCGCCGTCGGCAGCGCACGCGGCTCGAGGAAACCTGGCGGCGGTTCCGCAAGAACAAGTGGGCGATCTCGGGGTTGGTTCTGCTGGTGCTGCTTGCGATGGTTGCGTTCGGTGCGGATATCGTCGCGCCGGAGGGGCTCGACGAGCAGGTGTTGGCGCGCCGGTTTCAGGGGCCGTCGGCCGAAAATCCGTTCGGGACCGATCACCTCGGGCGCGATGTGCTGTCTCGTATTATACATGGGTCGCGCCTCTCGCTCTCGATCGGGTTTATCACAACCTCAATCGGGTTGCTGATAGGTGGCTCGCTCGGGGCGATCGCGGGGTATTACGGCGGTCGTGAGGATCAGATCATCATGCGGATCATGGACGTGATCCTCGCGATTCCGGGCTTTATCTTCGCGGTGGCGCTGGTTACCGCGTTGGGGCCAAACCTCACGAACCTTATGATCGCGGTAGGGGTAAACTCCATTCCGTACTTCGCCCGGATTATCCGCTCCTCGGTGATGTCGGTAAAGGAGAACGAGTACATCGAGGCCGCGCGCGCAATCGGCGCGAGCCATCGCTGGATTATTCTCAAGCACGTTATTCCAAACTCGTTTGCCCCGATCCTGGTGCAGGCGACGCTTCGCATCGGCGATACCATCATCATTGCCGCGGGTTTGAGCTTTCTCGGGCTCGGCGCGCAGCCTCCGCTTCCGGAGTGGGGCGCGATGCTGTCCGGCGGACGGCAATACCTGCGCGATGCCTGGTGGATGGCGACCTTTCCGGGTATCGCGATTATGATAACGGTGCTGGCGTTTAACCTGGTGGGCGACGGGCTGCGCGATGCGCTCGACCCGCGTCTTAAGCGTTGAGCTTGTGGAGGCCGGGTGCTCGTAGGCCTGCGGATACGGCGAAGAGGTGCTGAGTGAGCAACGAACATGTGTTGGAGATCCAAGACCTTCACGTACATTACGTGACCGACGACGGCACCGCCGAGGCGGTTAACGGTATCAGCCTCGCGCTCAAGCCCGGCGAAACGCTTGGGTTGGTGGGCGAGACCGGCGCCGGAAAGACAACCACGGCGCTCTCGATCATGCGTTTGGTGCCCGACCCACCCGGACGCATCGTCGCGGGCGATATAAAGTTCCGCGGTGAGAGCCTGCTCGCGAAGTCCGAGCGCGAGATGCGCAGAATTCGGGGAAACAGTATCTCGATGATCTTCCAGGATCCGATGACCTCGCTGAACCCGGTCTTTACCGTGGGGCGGCAGATCGCCGAGAACGTGCAGCTGCATCAGGGCGTCTCGTACAACGAAGGGCTCAAGCGCGCCGGGGAGATGCTCGACGTGGTCGGCATTCCGGCGAAGCGGGTGGATAGCTACCCCCACGAGTTTTCCGGCGGTATGAAGCAGCGCGTCGTGATCGCGATGGCGCTTGCATGTAATCCGGCGCTGTTAATCGCCGACGAGCCGACGACCGCGCTCGACGTCACGATACAGGCACAGATCCTTGAGATCATGAAGAAACTCAAGGAGGAGTTCGACTCGGCGATGGTAATGATCAGTCATGATCTTGGGGTCGTCGCCGAGGTGGCCGAGAAGGTGGCGGTGATGTACGCCGGGGAGTTGGTGGAGACCGGCACGCTCGAGCAGGTGTTCGACGCGCCTCAGCATCCCTACACGCAGGGGTTGTTCGGCTCGTTGCCGGATCTCGACCGGCCCGGAAAAGCCAAACTGAAGCCGATCGAAGGACTGATGCCGGATGCGATGGAGCTCCCGTCCGGGTGCAGCTTTCACCCGCGATGCCCACACGTGATGGAGCGCTGCAGCCTCGCGGCCCCCGAGGCGTATCGCGTAGGCGAAGGTCACGCCGCGCGGTGTTTCTTGTACGACGGAGGCGAGAGCTAGCATGGCGATGAGGGTAGGGCGATGAGCGAGCCGCTGGTTGAGGTCCGCGGGCTTCGAAAAGTTTTTTCAACTAAACAGGGGATGCTGCACGCAGTAGACGGGGTAGATCTGCAGATTGCTCCCGGTGAAACCCTCGGGCTGGTAGGCGAAAGCGGCTGCGGCAAATCTACGACCGGTCGGATGATGGTGCGGCTGCTCGAGGCCAGCGAAGGCGAGGTGCTGTTTCAGGGTGAGGACGTGGGCCGGTTCAGCCGCGCGCGCATGAAAGAGTTCGCGCGCCGTGCGCAGATCGTGTTCCAGGATCCGTTTTCGTCGCTCGATCCGCGCATGAGCGTGAGCGAGATCATCGCCGAGCCGCTGCGGGTGCACGGGCTCTACAACGGCGGGAAAGCGCTTCGCAGTAGGGTGGGCGAGTTGATGGAGCACGCCGGCATCGCACGGCACCACGTGAACTCGTATCCGCATGAGCTCGACGGAGGGCGGCGTCAGCGTGTCGGCATCGCGCGCGCTCTGGCGCTCGAACCGGAGTTTCTGGTACTCGATGAGCCGGTCTCGGCGCTCGACGTCTCGATACAGGCTCAGATTCTCAATCTCTTCGACGAGCTACAGCGCGAGTTTAATCTCACCTATATGTTTATCGCTCATGACCTCTCGGTGGTGAAACACGTGAGCGATCGCATCGCGGTGATGTACATGGGGCAGGTGGTGGAGCTCGGCTCGGCCGA
>PUOW01000270.1 GCA_003552185.1 Spirochaetaceae bacterium | reverse complement strand
GCGAGCGCCTGGCCGCCCGGCTCCCGTTCGGCCGCAACGTCACTCGTGCCGGCGTCGGCTACGTGCTCGCGCACGAGATGTACACTCCCGAAGACCTCGGAACCGATGAGATAATCGAGGACGATCGGCCGTACGCGGGCTATGCCTACCTGGGGGTGGCTCACCACCGCGCTTCGCAGCATAGCCTCGATCAGCTACAGCTCGATATCGGACTGGTTGGGCCGATTACGCACGCCGGTGAGATTCAAACACGATCTCATGAGATGTGGGGTGGGCGCGATCCGAGAGGCTGGCATAATCAACTCGGCAACGAGCCGACGCTGCAGCTGTGGCTGACACGGGTGGGGCGGATCGGGTTGGGAGACCAACAGGGATTTGGTCTACAGCTCCTGCCCTCGGCCGAGCTCGCGCTCGGGAGCGTTCGCCGGCATCTGCAGCTCGCGACGCTCGTGCGAGTGGGGGTCAATCTGCCGGATGATTTCGGCCCGCCGCGGCTCGGAGCCTCGCGCAACGCGGTGGCCGAACCGCGGCCGGGGCTCGGCCTTTTTGCGTTCGGCGGTGTCGGCGGACGGGCGGTTCAGCATAACAAGCTCATTAGCGGTAACAACGCCCGCACGAGTCACGGACGGCCGGTGCGCCGCGCGGTAGGAACGCTCCAGGCCGGTGTCGGCGGGGCGCTCCGAGTCCGTTCCTGGAGTCTCGAGGCGGTGTACTCGCAAACCGTAGTCTCGGAAGAGTTTCGCGGACAAAACGGTCGACACCGATACGGCTCGGCGGTGTTCACGATATCCGGACCTCACCGCCACAGGTAATGCAGACTTTCATCCGTAACGCCGCGCGGCCGTACCGCCGCGCGGCCAAGAGTTGTGCCGTGAATTCCGCCGCGGACTCATCTTGACCGAGGGGCGAAACATTGCATAGTGTAGGTGATATATGGCGTGCAGTTTATGTGAACAACTTCCACGCGAGTTGCCTGCCGAGCTGCAGCTGTTTCTCGCCCCGCCGATGGCGGAGATCGAAGCCGGCGTGCGAGCAGCGGCGGCGGCTGCCGGAGTTTCGGTCTCGGAGCATCACCCAGGCATCCTGCGCGTCACGGCGTCGCGTGCGCTGATGGAGGAGTTCTGCACCGCGCAGCTCACTCAGCTCACTGAGGTGGAGCAGAACGGCACGCGCGCGTTGGTGGTTCCGGCCGGAACCGAACCTTCAATACGCGACCTCGTGCATATGGAGCCACTCGCGGCCTTGATCGCGAAGGTGCAGGCCGAAGAGATCCTGGAGCTGCTGAGGGAGCGGCGGCTCACCACCTATTTTCAGCCGATCATCGATCTGCAGGACTCGGGGAAACTGTACGCCTACGAATGTCTCAGCAGAGGCCTCAACCGCGACGGCGTAACGATCCCTCCGGGGCATATGTTCTCACTCGCTCGTAAGACCGACCTGTTGTTCTATCTCGATCGTGAAACACGGGTCACCTCTATCCGAAACGCCGCGAAACACGGCGTCTCCGAGCGGATATTCATCAACTTCAACCCAACCGCGATCTACCGACCCGAGACCTGCCTTCGCACCACGCTCGAGGCTATCAACGCGGTCGGAATCCCGCGCGAGCAGGTGGTGTTCGAGATCGTGGAGAGCGACGAAATAGCCGACACCGATCACCTCGCGCGCATTCTCGAGTACTACCGCGAGCAAGGCTTTCGAGTGGCGCTCGACGACCTCGGCGCCGGCTACAACTCGCTCACCTCGCTCAACAGCCTCCGGCCGGACTACATGAAGCTCGATATCGACCTCATTCGTGACGTCGATCGCGACCCGTACAAAGCGCGCATCAGCGCAAACCTGCTGTCGCTGGCCGATCAGCTCGGCATCGCGACGATCGTTGAGGGCATTGAGCGCGTAGGAGAGTACGACTGGGCACGCGAGCACGGTGCGCACTACGCGCAAGGGTATCTCTTTGCGCGCCCGGCCGAACTGCCGCCGCGCCCCGAGATACCGAGCTCCGCATAGTGTCGCTAGGCCGCGGAGCGCGGCGGTGCCGCGTGAGCGCGGGCAAGTACGCGAGTGCGTCGCTTACACCGGCCAGTCGCTGAGTTTGCCGAGCGCGTTGCGCGGAAGCTCGGCACCAAACCGATAGACCGCCGGACATTCCGGCGCCGATAGCTTGCCGGCAACGTAGGATCGAAGGCGCTGTTCGAGCTCGCCCATGGGCCCGGCGACCGTGGGCCCGGCGAACGTGGGCCCGGCGACCGTGGGCCCGGCGACCGTGGGCGCCGTTTCGAGCGGGACCACGAATGCCTTCAAACGCTGCCCCGAGTGGTGTGCAAACGCCCGAACCGCCGCGTGCTCTACCTCGGGATGCTCGCGCAAAACGCGCTCCACCTTTGCGGGATACACGTTAACGCCCCCAACCTGCACCGCACCGTCTCGTCGTCCGATCGGCCGAAAATGCCGATCATCGACCCACTCGAGAAGATCGGGTAGCTCGGTCGGTTTTAGAACAGCGTCATCGCCCGCCGGTCCAAGCGGAAGCTTCAGCCCATCCCCGTACCGAGATCGCTCCGGCAGAAGCCGATACGGAGCCCGGTCGTGCTCGCGATACCCAATTCCCGCGGTCTCGGTGGAACCGTACACCTCTATCAAACGCGCCCCGGCGGAGCGCACCTCGGACGCCACGTACTCGGGGCACGGCGCGGTAGAGGTCACAACGGTTGCGCCGGCTTCAGGGCGGCGCCCGCTCGCGAGTAGCTGCTCGAGCGCGGTCGGAAACGCAATCACGAGGTCGCCGGCGCCCGGCTCCCCGCGCGCAGCTTCGCTCGGACGCGCGAGGGCGAGCCCCCGCAGCTCGAGCAGTTCGGGCAGTTCGGGCACCGACCGAGGCGGATCGGATGCGGACGCCGGGCCGAGCGCTGCGGCGAGCGCTGGATCCGCCGCTGAACCCGCGGCGTGCCGGGCATAGTAATCAGGCAGCATCGCGCCGAAGAGGTAGCCGTAGATATGGTGCGTCGGGACGGTAAGGAAGATACGCGCCGGGCGGCCGATCAACTCGGCGAAAAACGCGACCTCACTCGCAAGCGTACGGCGCGAGTGCAGATGCAGGGTGCGCCGGCCGGTGCTCCCGGAAGAAAAGAACGCGATCGCGCCGGAGGGACCGGAGGGATCGTCGGCGCGGTGCTCGCCGCGATTGACCGCCTCGGCAAGGAGCTCCGCCCAGTGGCGCACTGTAGGCCGCGCCGGCAGATACTCCTCGAGCCCAACTCGATACAGCCGAAACATGCTCGCGAGGGTTCCGGCGACGGTCATGAACTCGAACGAATCCATCCCGAAACCTTCAGGGCCGAGACGCTGCTCATCCTGCAAGGCGTGCGCGAGCTGCAGAGAGTCGGTGCGACGAAGTTGCGCGAGCTCGGCGATAATGAGGTCTCGAATCACTCGCCGTAGGGTTTCGTCTCGATGCCGAATCATCATGGTGACAAAAACTCATCGACACAACTCGTGTCGATACGCAGAGAATACAGCCGGCGATGGGCTCGGTCAACGCAGTTGGTGCCCGGTGTTTCGTGTTCGGACGATCAGGCGCGCTGCCGCACGCCGGCGCGGACCCTGTCGGCAATCGGCATCGGCAATCGCGGCAATTGACAGCGGCGCGCTATCTGCGTTACAAGAATATGCGTAAGTGGCGGCCGGGTTGTGCCGCACCTGCCTTGGTAGCCGGTACCGGTCCGCTTTCCTTTTTTGCCTGCAGATACAGAGTTTTTGGTTCTGTAATCGCCCGACCACCACTGGGAGCCGGCTATGACGACCACACCGACATCACTGTTACCGAAAGAAATTCAGAAGCACATAGAAGATCGCAACTGGCGCGGAATCGCGACGTATCGCAAGGCCTGGCCCGATTTCGAGCTCGTGGCGCCCGAGATCGTCGACGAGATGGAGTCGCTCGACAAGTCCGATCGCGTGCTGTTTTTCCGTGCACTGCCGAACGAGCTCGCGGTAGAGGTGTTCTCACTGCTGGACGCCGACAGTAGCGATCGGCTGTTGCTGGAGCTTACCGACTCCGAAACCCGCGAGCTGCTGGCAAACCTCGATCCCGACGACCGCACCGAGCTGCTCGGAGAGCTCCCCGGGCAGGTTACGCAGCGCCTCTTAACGCTTCTCAGCCCTGAGGATCTGCGCGAGGTGCGACGCTTGCTCGGCTATCCCGAGGAGAGCGCCGGGCGACTGATGAACCCCGACTATATCTCGGTGCGCGCCGACTGGACGGTGGGTCAGGCCATCGAGCATATCCGCGAGCGCGGACCCGAGATAGACACCATCAGCATGATCTACGTCACCGAGCGCTCCGGGCGCTTGGTGGACGCGATCTCGCTCCAGGATCTCGTCTTGGCCGACCCGAACGCAACGATTCGCGCGATTATGGACTACTCGTTCGTGAGTATTCGCGCCTACGAAGACCGCGAAGAGGCCGCGCGGCTCATGAAGCGCTACGATCGCGAGGTACTCCCGGTTGTGGATTCGCGCGACATTCTGCTCGGCATCGTAACCTTCGACGACGCGCTCGAGATCGCCGAGATCGAGGCCACCGAGGACTTTCACCGTACCGCCGCCGTTACGCCGCTGAAGCGAGGCTACTGGGAAACCTCGGTCTGGGGCTTGTTCCGCAGCCGCATCGGCTGGCTCGCGATCCTGGTGCTCGTGAACCTCATCTCGTCCGGCGTGATCGCGTCGTACGAGGCCACGCTCGAGGCGGCGGTAGCGCTTGCGTTTTTCATTCCGCTGATCATCGACACCGGCGGTAACGCGGGTTCGCAATCGGCCACGATCATGATCCGCTCGATGAGCGTCGGCGACGTCAAGATGGATCAATGGTTTCGCGTGTTCGTGAAGGAGATTGCGATCGGGCTCGCGATCGGAGCGGCGCTCGGCGCGATGGGGCTGCTGCTCGGCATCTTCCGCGGCGGTCATCTGATCGGCCTGGTGGTGCTGTCCACCATGATGACAATGCTCCTGCTCACAAACCTGGTCGGGATGATCCTACCGTTCATACTCACGCGTGTGAAACTCGACCCGGCGATCGCGAGCGGGCCGCTCATCACCTCGATTGCGGACGCGGTGGGGCTGGTGATCTACTTTGGATTCGCGAACCTGATCCTGGGGCTGTAGGCTCGGGCCAAGACGCCGATCACGCCGACGAGCGGATTACGCTAAGACGCGAACTCACCCCGTGGCGAGCCGGTCGTGGAGTGCGTAGCGCAGAAACTGCACGATCGGCCGCCAGGCCTCGCGGCCGTAGCTTCCCGATTTCACCCAGGCTTGGGGGATTCCTCGCTCCTTGAAGAAACCGTACACAAATCGGTCGCGCTGCTCGAGTTGCTCGAGGCTGAGCTTCAGCGGTGCGGTGGAGGGAAGCTCGTCGTGCTCGTAGGGGTCTACCCCTCCGAGTATCAGGGCGATCTCGGGTGTACCGTAACCGGAAAACTTCGCAAGCCCCACCTGAAGCTTCTCGAGATACAGCCGCTCCTCACCCTCGGCAACCGGGATATCGAGGTCGCTCGCGACGAACGACTCATGGAGGCTGCCGTCGGGCAGGCGCGGTTCGCGATCAAGCGGCCAGCCGTGAGCCATGTGAATACTCAGCGTGAGAATTCGGTCGTCTCCGCGACAGAGCGGCGCGGTGCCGT
>PUOW01000372.1 GCA_003552185.1 Spirochaetaceae bacterium | reverse complement strand
GGAGGCCGCAAGGTGGATCTCGAAACGCTGGTGTCGCAGGCCGATGTCGCGCTGTACGACGCAAAACGCGCAGGAAGAAACCGCGTTAACGCAGTAGATCCACCGCCGCCGAGCTGAGCCGTCGAAGTGAAGCGCCGAGTTGAGGCGCCGAATCTATCCGCGGTCTCGTAGAAGGCCCGTCATATTGAAAATCGTTCATCGCGTGGTAGAATTTCAACTCATGATTCCTCGGGTATTCGGTTCACCGGACGCATGAAGGTCTGGAGATCGATGCACTGATCCACCATCGCAATCAACTTGTCCCGATCGAGATAAAAGGGCGCCGCACCGCCTCCGCCGAGGGCGCACGCCCTATCGAGCGCCGGCTTGATCTCTCTTACGGAAGCACTCCATCTCCGGCAGCGTGGGGCGCGGTCATGTACGCAGGTGAGAAACTCCAGCAACTCAGCCGGCGCGTCTGGGCGGTGCCGATCGTGTAGTAACCGAGGACGCGCGCGTTCATTCGAGCATTCGAGCATTCGAGCGTTCAAGCTTTTTGTTGCCGACCACACCTTTGCGGTGTACCATCTCAAGTATAATGAACTACACCACTACCATTATGGCGGGGGCCATGCTTGCCGCCGGAACGCTACTGAATGTTGGCGTAGCCCACGCCGGAGAGTTTAACACGGCGCGCGACGGTGATTTCACCTTTGAGTGGCGCGTCGACGGCGACGAGCTCGAAGCGCGCATCTCCGCTCCGACCACCGGGTACGTCTCGGTCGGTTTTGAGCCGCGGAGGATGATGCAGGACGCCGAGATCGTTATCGGCTACGTAGCGAACGGGGAGCTGCAGATCCGGCACGACTACGGCGTCTCACCCACCGCTCACAGAGCGATAGAGGACCTCGGAGGCGAAAGCCGAGTTACCGGCCTCGACGGAACTGAGGAAGACGGCGTTACTACGCTACACTTCCGCTTGCCGCTGTCGAGCGGCGGCGATTTCGACCGGCCGCTAACCCCCGGAAGTGAGACCACCATCATCTGGGCGTACGGTCCCGACGGCGCAAACAATTTCGGCGACTACCACAGCCGATCTCGCGGTACGCTTACCGTGGAGCTTTAGGCTGCGCAAAACGTTCGGTGTGAGTGCGCTGGTCGCTTCGGTCGTGATAACCGCGTTGATTCTCGCCGCGGATGCCCCGAAGCCGGACCTTGCGACCTTCGATTAAAGCGTTTTCGGCGTTGTGTGCGGCCCGAACTTCACAGACCGATTAATCTCGCTCGGTCGCTCTACGGAGCCGAACTCGTCGACGCTAAGCTCGTCCACAATTGGCTTGCCGAATCCCGGAAAACCCCTCATAATTTCTTTAGCTTAAATCGAGAAATCAGCGTTAATTGCTACAGATATAGTCAGTAATTCGAGCAGTCACAGCATCGCGATCGGCCGGGCTCGAAGCACTGCCGCCAACTGCTCCGTTGAGGCGGAGCGCACGGGAGGTTGGGTGTATGGCCGCTATGCCGCGTTGTGTGAGCCGGCCTGGGCTGTGCTTAGTAGTGTCGTTGGTTGTCGTGCCGGCGGCGGTGGTTCTCCTCGCCGGCTGCGTGTGGGGCGGCGACGCCCAACCCACCGAAGGCTCTCTCGCCGTACAGGTTAGGTTCCCGGAGCAGCCCGGGGGCACGGTGTCGGCGCTTGATTTTGCGCCCACACCATGCGCGATGTTCTTCATCGCCGACACGAGCTTGCTAGAATCCAATACTGCTCACGTCGAAGAGTTCTATGAACTCGTCTTTGATACTTGGTGGGACAACGAGTACGAAGGTCCTGCGCAACCCTTCGCCGTCTCCGTTCCAGATAATCTCACAGGTTATGTACAGGGAGTTGTGTTGAGCCATGACGACACATCCGGCTCGTACGAGTTTGTCGGACTGCCGGTCGGCAACCGGTACCTGGTCGCGGTGGGTGTATCCGACTCCTCGAACGAAAACCAAGGCTGGAGCTGGGGCTTCGTTGTGATACCGGAAGGGACTGTCGCCAAGATCGAGCTTATGCTCGACAGTCACCTAGACCTAAACTTGGGCTGGTGGCTAATGCCGGGAGACACGTTTGACTACTTCCTAGATCAAGAGTACGGAAGCGGGCTGTATGAGCCGCCGCCGCCGGTTTAGACGTGATCGGAAGCCAACTGTATTCGCGGCAAAGCCGCAACCCGCCGGTCGCGGTGGGGCGCCGAAGGGGCATGAGATGATAAAACGCATGGTATTGGGCGGACTGCTGCTGGCGTGGGGCTTGACCTCGTTGCCGAGTCAGTCGAATGAGCTCTTCGATCGCATTCTGGCTGAACAAGAGCTTCGGTACGGAAGCGCGGTGTACCTCATGCTGAGCGCCAACTACGCGACCCAGGAGCGTGACGCGTTTGACCGGCCCGCGGCGCTGCGACACGCCCGCGAGCGCATTCCGGTCGCGACCGACCGGCCGCTGACACTCGGACAGTACGCCTACCTGTTGCAGCAGTTTTTCGAGCTGCCGCGTGGCATCTGGTATCGGGTCTATCCCACTCCGAGGGCCGCCGCCCGCGACCTCGCGCACGCCGGAATCATTCAAGGACGCGCTTATCCGAACATGCGACTGAGCGGCGAACGGGCTGTTCGCATATTGGGTCGGTCGCTTGCGTATCTCGAGGGAAACCTATGATGCGGTTTCGAGTTTCGGCTGTGTATCCGGCTGTTTTTGTGGCGCTCGCCGCCATCGTCGCCGTGGTGCCGCAGACCGCGGCGCAGGAGATCGATTGGGGCGCCACGCTGGACTCAGCCACGAACCTGAGATCGGCCCCGCATCGCTCGGATCCCGAGTGGGAGCAGCTGGTGCGTTTCGCGCTATGGGGCGAGCTGTTTGCCGAACTCCGTGAGGAGCGCACCGTTCGTCTATCAACCGAGGGCAGCTATCGCTTTGAGTACGACCAAGGTGACGACGACGACCCGCTGCACATTCTAAACCTAGATTTGCTGAGGCTGAGCTCGGGTATACCCATGTTGTTTGGGCCGGGCTCGGCGCTCGAGATCTCCGCAGGGCGCTTTCGGTTCAACGACCCCACGAGGCTGGTCTGGAATCACAACGGCGACGGCGTCAATCTGAACCTGGGTTTCCCTCGGTGGTCGGTTCGGGCTGCCGCGGCGTATACCGGGCTGCTGTTGAACGCGCTGTCCGACATCCGTCTCACTCCTACCGATGCGCTTGAGGAAGACGATACCGATCAGACGCTCGGGCCGCGAAGGATTATTGGTCTCGCAGGCCTGGGCTTCCCGGAGCTCGTTCAGCGGCAGAATCTCACGCTGTTCGGCATTCTGCAGTTTGATCTTCGAGACGCCGATCAAGGCGAGGAGACGCTCGATACGCAGTACCTCGGCGTGGTAATCGATGGTCCTGTGGAGATCACTTCCGGATTGTATTATACCCTATTCGCTATCAAAGGATTCGGTGAGCTGGAGGTGAAGGGAGGCGATGACGAAAGCCTCTCATCGGGTGTGTACGGTGCTCGCTTGCGCCTGCTTCGCGAGCGCCTTCGCTACTCGCGCGCGAGTCTAGAATGGCTGCACGCATCCGGCGGCGACAGCATGGACGCATTCACCGCAATCAATGAACCGGTCACCGGCTTTACGTTCAGCCCCGCGCTCTCCGACCTGATGCTTGCCGGTGCGGGGTATTCGCTGCGTCCCTTTGGCGCCGGTTCCGGCGTGGCGGCCGCCGGACTCCGTACCGGCCTAACCGTCCGGAGCTTTTTTCGATCCAGTACCGAAGACGGCGGCGCGTTCAACTCCCCGGGACTAGATGCGGAGAGCGACGCGCGATACGCCGGCAGCGAGGGAGAGCTTCGCATAACACTCCGACCTACGCGAGAGCTCGGATTCGCGCTCACGAACGGCGTATTCTTCCCGAACGGCGAGTTATTCACCGACAGCGACCCGTGGTATCGAGGTCGGCTCGAGGTTTCGATCGGCTATTAGCGCAAGGGGGGTGCTATCATGAGAGTGCGAATTGTTGTCGCATCGTTCCTCGGCGCGCTCTGCGTTGGGACCGTGTGGGGTCAGCCGGCTGTCACCATTCTCGAAACTACCGGGCGCGTAGAGCTCCGGCAGCCGGGCAAAGCGTGGCGCCGGGCATCGAGCGGAGAGACCGTTCCGCTCGGGGCTACTATTTCAACCGGCTTCAGCTCGAGTGCAGTACTGGAGGCGGGCAGTGCGGTACTCGATATCGAGCCCCTCACGAGGATGCGGGTCGACGAGCTGATTCAAGAGGCTGGGCTCGAGCGCAGCGAGCTTTATCTACAGGTCGGTCGCGTTCGCGCCGAGGTGCAGGCGGTGGAGGGAGTGCAGACCGAGTTTCGCCTCAACAGTCCGGTCTCTACCGCGGCAGTTCGCGGAACGTCGTTCACCTTCGACGGATTCTCGTTGCGGGTGCAACAAGGCCGCGTTCAGCTCATGAACCGGGCGGGCAGGTGGGTTACAGTCGGCGGGGGAGAAGGCAGCAGTTCCGACGGCCTCAGCGAACCGAGCGCACCTCCCGACGAAGCCGAGCGCGCCATCGTGCAGAGCCCGTACGTAGCCGGCGCGGAAGAACGCGACGCACCGTTTGAGCGCCCGACACCGCAGGCGAGCGCCGGCACCGGCGGCATCCTTATCGAGTGGGAACTACCGCCGCCGCAGTGGTAGAGTGTGACCGCGCTTACAGAGGAAACACAGATGGCGGATCTCAAGATTAGGGTATACAAAGACGGCGAGTCCGAGCCGGACACAACCGTCACGGTGCCAGGCGGAATACTCAGCATTGCCTCCCGCCTCATTCCGAAACGGGCGGCCGAAGCGCTTCAGGAGAAGGGGATTGAGCTCGATGAGATCATCGAACTCTCGGAGAACCCCGAGGCCCGCGGAACCCTCGTTGAGGTGGAAGAACACAAGAAGAACGAGAGAATCGTAATCGCGCTCGAGTAGCCGGTCACCGAGGCTCGTAAGAAGGAAAGAAGTTCTCATGGCAAAGGCATACAACAGCAGGTTTCTCGGCGCGCTCGGTTTCCTCGGCTTCCTGGGGTTTATGGGATTCGAAGGCGTCGGAAGCACCCATTCCTTGGTAACGCCGGCGTACCTCTCGCTTCTGTCCCTCATATCGCTCGCAGTATTCATCCCGGTTGATGCGTCAAGACTCAAGGCTCCGGTTGCCTCTGAGAAGAAACGCTATCTTGGCGCCTTGGGGTTCCTCGGCTTCCTGGGGGCTCTCGGAAGCGCTCGGCCGCAACTCGCCTTTCTTGCGTTTTTGGCTTTCTTTTCGTTCATGGCGATTGATCCCAAGACTGCGAAGAAGAATGCCGACGCAGAGCGGAGCCGGTAGCACACCGCGTTTTCGCCGAACCGAAGGCCCGCCTACAATCCGAAGGCGTTTTCGTGTAAAATCGGCCGCATGGCAGAGCAAATGGTTTTTGGACTGGTCAGAGCATTCGGTGATATAACACCGCAGCTCGCGGACGACGCGTTCGTGGCTCCGGGAGTGGTAGTTATCGGCGACGTTACCCTGCATGCCGGTGTGGGGATATGGTACAACACCGTCATCCGCGGTGACATCAATGTTGTGGAGATCGGCTCCGGCACAAACGTGCAGGACGGGTGCGTGTTGCATACCGGCCGCGGACCGCAGCATGCGCTGCGCATTGGGTCGAACGTTACCATCGGTCACAACGCCTGCGCGCACGGCTGCACGGTGGAAGACGAGTGCCTGATCGGGATCGGCGCCTCGGTCCTCAACGGCGCGGTGAT
>PUOW01000198.1 GCA_003552185.1 Spirochaetaceae bacterium | reverse complement strand
AGGGCCGCAACTACGTTGCAGAGTCCGAGACGCTTCTGATAAAGTACAACGACGACTCGGTAGAGCGCGACATCACGTTGTTCTACTGAGCCGGTGTATTCTCGAAGGAAAGCTCGAAAGAGAGGCCGACGTCATCCTGAACATCATGAGTAAACCACAGTTTTCGCGTCTTACAGATGAGACGGAGTTCTACTTCCTGCGGCACGGCAATAGCGAGGCCAACAGCGCCGGAATCTACCAAGGCAGACACAACTCCTCGCTGTCGGCGCTTGGCCGAGAGCAGGCCGGCGAAACCGGCGGGTGGTTCGCGGAGCACGAAATCACGAAAGTGTTCTGCTCCCCGCTCGCTCGCGCTATAGAGACTGCAGAGATCGTAACCACCGGGGCGCAGCTCCCGAAACCCGAGCCGCTCGAGGAGCTCATTGAGATCGATATCGGCGTGTTCTCGAATTTAGCGCCCGATGAGATTCAACAGCGCTACCCCGACGACTGGCAGCGCTTCCAGCGCCACAGCTGGGAAGCCGTCCCGGAGGCCGAGTCTATCGCGTCTCTGAGCAGGCGCGTCACCTCGCTGTGGGAGCGCTTGATCGATGAAGCCAACGCGGGCGGGCATCGCCGCGTTCTCTGCGTGAGTCACGGCGGGTTCATGCAGTGGATCGTCAAGGCCACCTTCGGCACGCTCGATCACTGGCTTCCGCTCGTGAAGATCTCGAACTGCGGGATCTTTCGCTACCGCGCAAAGCCGATCGACGCCGAGCACGCCTACGGTATCTGGGACATATTCAATCACCGCGCCCTAAACGGCAGCGCCGACGCCGACCTGTCGCGCCTCGGCTAACGTACTGTTCCCGGCGGCCGGCCGCGGGCGCGGCCGGCTCGTTTCGCCGCGGTTTACCCGCGTTATCTGCGGGTCCCTTAAGTCGAGATGAGCGCAGCGAGACGCTCGGGGGTGAAGCCGAGGTGCTCGGCAACCTCTGAGCCCGGGCCGGACTCGCCGAAGCGGTCTATACCGAACACCTTGCCGTCGGCACCCACCACCTCGTGCCAGCCTTGCGGCACACCGGCCTCAACCGCTACCGCCATCGCTTCCGGCGGCACGATCGCGTCGCGCTGCGGTTGCGGCAGCGTCAAAAACAGCTCACGCGACGGCATCGAGACCACTCGCACCGGGCGGTCGACCTGTTCGGCGGCCGCGAGCGCAAGACCTACCTCGGAGCCGGTGGCTACCAGCACCACCTCGGCCGGGCCTTCGCTGTCGCGCACCACATAGGCGCCGCTTGCCATCGCATCCCGCCAGTTCGCGTCGTGCTTCGCGTACACCGCGAGCTTCTGCCTCGTTAAAACAAGAGCGCACGGGCCGTCGGTTCGCAGCAGCGCCAAGCGCCACGCAGCAACCGTTTCCTGGGCGTCTCCGGGGCGGAACACCACGAGATTCGGGATTGCTCGCAAGGCCGCGAGCTGCTCCACCGGCTGATGCGTAGGGCCGTCCTCGCCGATGAAGATCGAGTCGTGCGTCCAGACGTAGGTCACCGGCAGTTTCATGAGCGCCGCAAGCCTCACCGAAGGCCGCATGTAGTCGGAGAAGATCAAAAACGTCGCGGCAAACGGTCGCAATCCGCCGTGCAACGCAAGCCCGTTCGTGACCGCGCCCATACCGTGCTCGCGAATGCCGTAGTGAATCATGCGCCCGGCAGGATTAGCCGCGCTCTGCTCCCCGCCCTGCTCGGCAAAGCCGGTGCTGTTCGAGGCGGCGAGATCGGCCGAGCCGCCGACGAACTCCGGCAGACCTTTCGCGATCTCCTTGATAACCGCTCCACCGACCGAACGCGTCGCGGCGCTTTCGCCAAGCTCGAACTCCGGCAGCTTGATACGCTCGAGAGCGCGTTCCACGACCGCGCCAGGGTCTTGGTGCGCCGCGTCCCAGGCCTCACGGAGCTCGGGGTTCGCCTTCGACCAGGCGTCGAAGGTCTGCTGCCAGCCGTCGTACGCCTGCCGCAGCTGCGATTGGTACTCGTTGAAGAACTCGCGCGCCTCAGGAGCAACCCAGAACTCCTGATCCTCGGCCAGTCCCAGCGCGCGCTTCGCGGCCGCGCGTTCATCGGCCCCGAGCGGAGCGCCGTGGACGCCGGCCGTCCCGGCCTTGTTCGGCGCACCTTTACCGATGACCGAGGAAACCGAGATAAGGCTCGGGCGATCGGAGGCGTTCTTCGCTTCTTCGGTTGCACGGCGCAAGGCGTCGGGATCGTACATATCGGCAGCCGTCGTGTGCCAGCCGTAGGCGCGGTAGCGCGCGGCCACGTCCTCGCTGAACGCGATCTCGGTCGAGCCGTCGATGCTGATCTTGTTATGGTCGTAGAACACGATGAGCTTCCCGAGCTTGAGATGCCCGGCAAGCGAGGAAGCCTCGGATGCAACGCCTTCCATGATGTCGCCGTCGCTTGCGAGCACGTAGGTGTAGTGATCCACCACGCGGTGCTCGGCGGTGTTAAACCGCGCCGCGAGCATCCGCTCGGCCAGCGCAAACCCCACCGCATTGCCGACGCCCTGGCCCAGCGGACCGGTTGTGGTTTCAACTCCTACCGTGTGCCCGTACTCAGGATGGCCCGGCGTCCGCGACCCCACGCGTCGAAAACGCTGCAACTCGCCGAGAGGAAGATCGAACCCCGACAGATGTAGAAGCGCGTACAGCAACATCGATCCATGCCCTGCCGAGAGCACAAATCGATCACGATTTGCCCAGTGAGGGTCTTTTGGGTAGTAGCTCATCAGCTCACCGTACAGAAGCGCGCCGAGTTCGGCGGTTCCCATCGGGAGCCCGGGATGGCCGGACTTTGCGGTCTCAACACCATCCATCGCCAAAGACCTAATGGAAAGGGCTACTTGCTCGAGTGTTTTGTTGTCCATCTGCGTATCTCCTTCGTGCATAGGGTATCCGATAACGCGCACGCATGCAATGCGCCGGCGCGCAGCGGCACGGCGCGGCGCTGCGGCGTGGCCCCCAAGGGCGGCAGCGCGGCGGCGGTAGCGCAGCGGCGGTAGAAGCTTGATGCCCGCCTCGATTCGGTGTACCGTGAGGCGCCATGAAAAACGAGAAAGACGTCGGTAAACGGATAGCGGTTTTGGCGGGCGACGGAATCGGCCCGGAGGTGATGGCCGAGGCTCGCCGGGTGATCGAGGCCGTTGCGTCGCGCTTCGAGACGCGCTTCACCTTTCAGGAAGCGCCGGTCGGCGGCATCGCGATAGACCTTCACGGGCACCCGCTGCCCGACTCAACGCTCGAGGTCTGCGAAAACTCCGATGCAATCCTGTTCGGCTCGGTCGGCGGACCGAAATGGGAAGATCTTCCCCCGGAGAAACAACCCGAGCGGGGCGCGCTGCTGCCGCTTCGCAAGCATTTCGGGCTGTTCGCGAATCTGCGCCCCGCAATCATCTTTCCCCCGCTTCGCGATTCCTCACCGCTGCGGCCCGAGGTGTTCGGAGACGCGCTCGATCTGTTGGTGGTGCGCGAGCTCACCGGCGGCATCTACTTCGGCGAGCCGAAAGGCCGAGACAGCGAACGCGCGTTCGACACCTTGGTGTATACGCGCCCCGAGATCGAACGGATCGCGCGCGTGGCGTTCGAGGCCGCGGCGGTACGCGGCAAGAAAGTCACCTCAATAGACAAAGCCAACGTCCTCAGCAGTATGGTGCTGTGGCGCGAGGTGGTAACCTCGGTAGGCGCCGAGTATCCCGAGATTGCGCTCGAGCACATGTATGTCGACAACGCCGCGATGCAGCTGGTGCGAAACCCGGCGCAGTTCGATGTGCTGCTGTGCGGCAATATGTTCGGCGACATCCTTTCGGATGAGGCCTCGATGATCACCGGCTCGCTCGGGATGCTGCCGAGTGCATCGCTTGCCGGTCTTGACGCCGGGCGCGGTTCGTTCGGGCTGTACGAGCCCTCCGGCGGCTCGGCGCCCGACATCGCCGGGAAAGGCATTGCGAACCCCATCGCGCAGATTCTCTCGGCGGCGATGATGCTGAAGTATAGCTTCGCGATGGAGGCCGCTTCGCAGGCGGTGTTCGATGCGGTTCGGCAGGTGCTCGAGGAAGGCCTGCGCACGCGAGATATCGCCGGAGCGGGCCAAGAGGCGGTCGGCACCGAGGCGGTCGGCGCCCGAATCGCCGAGATTATCGCACGGTAGCGCGCTACTCGCGGGAACCGAGCGCCTCGAGCGCCGCCGACAACCCCACCCCGCTTGCCTCGAGCAAGACCGTGAGGTGGTACAGCAAATCGGCCGCCTCGGCGGCAATCTCCTCGGGGCGCTCGGCAAGAATGAGCTCGATCGCCTCTTCGCCGGTTTTCTTCCGGATCTTCTCGAGCCCCTCGGTGAAGAGATAGGTGGTGTACGAGCCTTCCGGCAGCGTGGTCTTGCGCTCCGCGATGACGGCCGCGACGCGCTGCAGCACCCCGAGCTCATCGGGCCGCAACGGCGCCACGGCGTCGGCACCGGCGGCCGCGGCCCCAGCACCGGCGGTAGCGGGGCCGGCCGTAGCGGGCCCGGCCGTAGTTCCGGGCTCGCCCGCACCGGCCTCGGGTGCGGCATCGGAATGCTCAACCGTGAAGCGGTACCAGCCGTCGTGCTCCGCGAGCTCAAGCAGCTCACCGCCGCCCGGATACGGCAATACGCGACCGGTTTCGCGGTGGAGAATCCAGAGACGGCGGTGCTCGCGCGACTTCCGGACCGATTTCTCGGTCACCAAGACGGCGTCGTACGGCCGACCCTCGCGGTCGCACAACACCCCGGGGTAGATCGCGTCGCTCACCATAGCGACTCCGGGCCGAAGGCCTCCTGCGGGAAGCGCTCGAACAGCTCGGCGAGCGAGATTCGACCTTCGTACAGTGCCTTGCCGACGATCACGCCGCGCAGATTGGGGTGCGCCGCCTCGGCGATCGCCTCAAGATCCGAGAGCCTGCCGATGCCGCCCGAAAGCACCACCGGCAACCCGCTCGCCTCGGCGATTTGATTGGTGCCTTCTATATCCGGCCCCTCGAGGGTGCCGTCCTGTTCAATCGCGGTATACACAATGCCGCAGGCGCCGTGATCACGCGCAGCCCGCGCGAGCTCTACCGCCGGGCGCTTACTGTCTTCGCGCCACCCCGCGGTCTGCGCGATCCCGCCGCGCGCGTCTATCCCGGCAAGAAATATGCGCCCAAACTTCGCAGCCCAGCCCTCCACGATCTGCGGATGAGCCGCGAACGCGGTGCCGATGATGAAGCGGTCTATCCCGAGCTCCACCAGTTCTTCGATATCGAGCTCGCTACGCACGCCCCCGCCGAGCTCGATCATCGCGTCTACCGAACGCCTGAGTTTGCGGAGGTGCTTTCGATTGTTGCGGCCGTCTCCACGCGCGGCGTCGAGATCAACGACATGGATTCGGGTTGCGCCGGCGAGCTCGAACTCGCGGGCGACCGCCGCGGGGTCTTTGTCGTACTCGGTCGCTTCGTCGTAGGCGCCGCGCAGAAGTCTCACGCAGGTGCCGTCGAGAATGTCGATCGCGGGAATGATGCTCAGCACTGTCGTTCTCCTTGTTCCGGGCACGCAGTTCGGGGCGGGCACCCCGGCCGGGTGACGGCCCGGCCCACAATCTACACCCGCTCGGCCAGCCACCTCAAGCGCCGGCCGCTTAGCAACGGGACAACATCGTGATACTGCTCCGGCACGCGCCAATCCTCTCGTCGCAGGATGATTCGCTCGGACTGCGGGCTCAGGCGATAGAAGCGTGCTCCGTGCTCACAGATGAAGCCGCGTAGCCGCT
>PUOW01000408.1 GCA_003552185.1 Spirochaetaceae bacterium | reverse complement strand
CTCCACGTCGCTGCCTGAGACTCATCGTACGGCCAATCGACAGTTGCAGTCTGAGAGCCAGTGATTGTTGTTTGTTCGATCGTCGAGCCATCGCCCTCAAACGTCACGTCGGTGTCTGCCGCCGGATGTCTATCGCTAACATCCACAGACAGCGAGACTGGTGAGACGAAATTTCCTGCTGTCGGATTCGGATTATCGACACTAACTTTTCCCATATCGATCGCTGCAAAATCCCCGTTGTTCAATGCAACATAAAATGCCTCTCCGTCGTCTGTGAGTCCTTGTGCACTCGAGGAAAATGTCTCCTCATATGCAAAGTTGACATCGCCGCCAACAGTAAAGACAAACAAACTATCATCTGCTGCAACCCCAATAAAGTCTTCATCGAAGGTAATATCGCGAGCAAATGGACTCCCAAACTCAGATAAATCGGCATCATCGATCAACGAAAGGTCACTATCTAACAAATACAATGTCTCCTCGCCGACAGCAGCAACACGATTTGATGACTCATCCACAGCAACCGCTCTGATATTCTCGTTCGCAGCAAAAGCATTGGACTGACTCAATGATCCTGCAGCGAATTGATATTGCACAACTTCTTCAGAATCAAGATATCCAACGTAGTAATCATCTCCATTGGCAGCAGCAGACCGTGCTCTGCCAGTCTGATCCACTTGATCTAATGTGGAGCCGTCTTGCTTAGCTAACGCATGCATATCGCCGGATGATGTCGCTGCAATAATCGCAGAGTCGCCGATAGCAAGGCCATGCACAAAGCTATCCAAATCACGCGTCCAGTCAGTGCCTCCGCTGCGATCATAACGGACAACTCTATCTGAGGAATCTCCTGCGGCAATGAAGTCCTCATCAATATCCACACTAAGGACTGTTAGCGAGTTGCTTGATGACAACCAATCTGCAGATCCATCAATTGACGATCGCGAGTAAACCTCTCCCGAACTTGAGGTTATTATCAATTGATCATCAAGCACCGCAGTTGCTTCTAAATTATTTGTCCCAATATCCTCTTGCCAAATGATTGTGCCTGCTAATGCCGATGCTGGCAGGGACAAGAGGGCCACTGCGAGCAACGCAATTATTCCAAGGGCGACAAAGCGTTTCATTCGCCAACCTCACATCGCGACGCAAAGTTCGGCGGTTCGCGATCGCCTTGTTCGGTGGCTGCTTCCTCGAGGAGATCCCTCAGGTCGTCTGGTGTCTCTATTGTTTGTTTATGGTGTGTGCTCATTTATCTCACTCTCCCGGTCGTTAGCAACTCTCTTCGGATCGCCCACATGACTGCTCCAGCTATCAGTGCTAAGATAATTATCAGCACAGAGTACTGCAGCGTGACTGTCATTAAACCGTCCACAGCCCCGCCTAACTGGTTTCCTGCCACACTCTCGTGTGATTCAGTGAAGTCGGCAATGAACTCTATCAGCGGCCCAAAGGCCAGCATTAAAACAGAGATGATTAGCAGGCCACTGAAGACACGTGCGATCGCTCCACTCATATTCCTCTGCCCTCCACGACAGCTTGCATAACGAGATACAGCACTGCGATGACAACAACAATGAATGGCAATGCACTCCACGCCCAGCGCTGATAATCCTGTCCCGCAGCCGCTTGCTCAGAGCTCGTGACTGAGGCCTGTGCCTCAATAAAACCGCCGGCTACTGGCTCGAATAAAATGTACAACAGTGCCGCAAGCACAAGCACTGAAAAAAAGACGAGCAATGCGTTTGTGAGCCCGCGATCGTCTGATGCAAACTCTATCAATCGCATCACAAATCACCGAAATCAAGATCAAAGTCTTGGTCAACATCAACATCGGCGAATTGCTGTTCCACGTCATCCAGTCCAACGGTCTCGAATTCAACAGTCTCCGTTTCGAAGTCGAATCCTGCTTGTGTGGTGTCAAACTCGGTCTCGATCGGTTCGGCGGACGGCATCGGTGGCCGACGTGGCTGTCTCCGACCTCGGCGTCCTGGGCCAGTCCCACTCACGTTGGCGTTTGCACGCTCGAACCCAAGGCCTGGTGGGGATGCAAAGGCTGGAACAGATGCTTCGATCGCTTCGAGTTGAGTTGACTGCTCAAGCTGATCTAACTGTTGTCTCTCAATCTGCTGCTGTGCTTGCAGACTCCGCTCTGCTTGGAGCCCTTGCTGTGGACCAACTGCCGTGCCAACGCCAAGCTCAACCTCGACAGACTGCTCCTGACTGACGTCAACCGATCGCTGTTGGCCGACGGTTGTGTCCTGTTGTTGAGACACATCCTCAATCTCTTCTTGTCTTGTCGTCTGCTCTCGTGAGGATTCTTGCTGTTGTCGATCTGCTTGTTCAAGCTCGCGCTCAAACTCCTGCAATGATCGCTCAATTTCATCGGCGGTCGGTTCTCGATCCTGTTCAAGGAGATCTGCGTCTTGTTCACGCAAGGAGTCTTCAATGAGCTCTGCCGCCGTGCCTCGAGAGACCTGTCCTAAGTCAACGTCTTGGTCCTCTGTGATTTCCAACTCGACTTGCTGTGTCGCAAATCCAAGCTGCAGCGGCTGCTCGCCGATCGCCGATTGTGTTTGCTGGCGCTCAACCTCTATTTCGGTTGTCTCAAAATCTTCCCGTGCTTGGGGCGACTCAATCTCTGCTGTCGAGCGATCGGCGGCACTTGGAGACTCAATCTCAGACGGTTGTGCTTCCTCGATCGCAGTTGGCGCAGGAATCTCTGCTTGGCGATCTTCCCGTTGGATGTCCACCTCGATCTCGGTCCGATCGATAAGCGCAGCGCCTGCGAGCACACCGCCAGCAATCGCACCAGTTGTTGTTGACACTGGCTCCGGCGCTGCGACAGCACCACCAATTGCGCCTGCTGTGGCAACATCACGATCAGTTATCTCTGCATCAAAGGATGCATCAATATCAACTGTTGTGCGGTCGATCTCTCTCGCGAGCGCTGCCGGGACTGATCCAAGGCCTGTTGCCGAGTCAGATATCGACTGGAGGAACCGTTCTTCCCTCCCATCGCGATCACCTAATATTGTGTCCTCTTCTATGTCTCTGGCTTGAGAAAATCCATCACCGGTTTGCGCATCGATAAATCGTTGCTCGTCAGTCCTCGTGTCGTCAAATCCATCTGCCTCGGGGATGGGCCGATCGAGACCGACGCCGCCAAGAACACGATCGAGATTGCGTTGTTCCTCGGTCTGAAAGCCAGCTGCACTCTCCTCGTCGAGCGTGTCAAATCGATCTGGATCGACAAAGGCTGCAAGACTGTCGCCACGAT
The DNA here is from genome assembly GCA_003552185.1 of Spirochaetaceae bacterium. Classification (GTDB taxonomy): domain Bacteria; phylum Spirochaetota; class Spirochaetia; order DSM-27196; family SLAA01; genus B1Sed10-166. The sequence continues at coordinate 2,549 of PUOW01000408.1, read as the reverse complement.
CTTCGACCGAAATGAATCGTTGCTCAACACCAGTTTCATCTCCAATCTCGTCTCTCAACTCTGCTTGCTGACGTTGATCAACCGCAAAGTCATCAACGAGCACATCAAACTCCCCATCAGACTCGTCGAAAACGATCGCAAACTCATCATCTTCGAGGCCGTCACCAATGCTTGATTCAATAGCTTCGAGTTCGCGATCGAACTCTCGCTGTCGAGCGTCGGATTCGATATCAAAGACGAGTCCGTCATCAACCTCTCGCACGATGATGTCATCTGCTCCGAATCGATCAAGATCGTCCGCAAACACCTCTCGCTGTTGTTCGATCTGATCTCGTTCCTCATCGTCGAAACTTGATATCGGAACTCTATCATCAGCCTCCTCGAACTCCGGGCGATCGCGATCGCCGGAAAACTGTCCTGATGTCTGCCCACGGAAAAAGCGCTGTGTGTCTTCCTCAAGGTCTGACTGCCTCGTCGGATCACGATCGGGCTCGTCCGTCGATGAGTCGCCACTTTCGACGCCAGTCTCTCTCGTTGGCGTCACCGTGTCTTGTGAGCGAGTGTCAACTGGCTCATCTTCTTCATCAACATCTTCGGGCTCACTGGGTGCCACATTCCCAGATCCTGATGTTGGTGATGTTGTCTGCGAGGAGCTGCTGGTTGAACCACCATCTTGTTCTTGTTCTTGTTCTTCTTCAACATCACGCTCGCGATCGTCGTCCGAACTGGAATCATCCGAGCCACCTCCTCCACCTCCACCGCCGGGGCTCGGCAGATTAAGACCTGACATTATCTGATCACCTGCGTTGACTGGATTGTCCCATTCGCACGCCGGATCTCAAGGGTATCTCCCGATCGGGCTTTCTGCCGTGCTTTTGAGACTGCACGGCTCTTCTTCCGATGGTTCGAGACTGTTCGACCGCTTTTAACAACTCTCCACTGATTTCCTGATGGTTTGACTCTAACTCGTGCCATTATATACCTCCTGTTGCATTTATTTCTTCAATCGTTGCTTGCAAAAGCGAAAACAGCATCAGCGCCCCTCCAACAAGCGCGAAATATGCTAATTCTGTGAATTCGTGTGTGAATGTTTCCCCACCAGAATAACTCACAACTTCGAATGAGAACATCGCGATCAACCCCCAGAGCACAAGGCCGAAAGCGGACAGTACAATGCCGACTCGTCGCATTGACTCTCGATCGCCGATCCGTTGCTGCGTTGCCATCCAAATGACGCCGGTCGTCCAGGCAATTGCCACGACTAAAAGCAAGACGTAAATTGACATTGGGATCATTGATTCAACACCCCCAATGCCACCAATACAAGTGCGATTAGCAAGATCAATGGAACCAACGAGCCGATTTCAATGCCTGATCCAAAAATAGATGCAATAGCGTCAGCTTCGCTTCCAGGTTCATCAATACGGTCGTATGCGAGCGCGATCGCTCCAAGACCGCCTGTAAATACTGTTGCCACTCCGATTGCTGCGAATATGCGTGTCATAAAAATGTCCTAAAGAGTGTGCCTCTCGGCTTTTAGCCCCTCATTCGTTGCACGACCGCGATAACGATCGATGCGAGAAGCACGAGAAGGATGATCGGAACGAATTCCATAGCGGAACCGAATCCTTCAACCGTCCCATCAACAGTGCCTTCGAGGGGATGCTCTGCATCCATATCGGGCATTGCATCGTAGGTCTGGCCCACGATCAGTAGACCCACCATCGCAACCACTGCAATCACAACAGTTGTAATTACTGTCGAAGCTTGACCACGATCGTCGTCAATTGGCTTTGGTTTTAATTTCTCAAACATGGTCATCCTCGCATCCGTTGGACGACTGCAATCACAATCGATGCGAGAAGCACGAGAAGGATGATCGGAACGAATTCCATAGCGGAACCGAACCCTTCAACCGTCCCATCAACGGAGCCTTCAAGCGGGCTTCCCTCCTCCATTTCCGGCATTGCATCATATGTCTGTCCCACGATCAGTAGACCCACCATAGCAACCACTGCAATCACAACGGTTGTGATGACAGTTGATGCCTGGGCTCGATCTTTTCCGCCGTCAGTACTGAAAAGTCCTAGTTTTGTCATTGTTTTATCTCCGAAGTCTCGGATCGAGAGCCACCCAGATTTTCGTATCCGTGGATCTCGTTCTCAATTGCCCACTCCTCGAGGCGGGCGACGAGCCGATCAAGTGGCCCGATCGAGTGGACGATCGTGTTGAAAATGAGCGCAGGCAGACTCCAAACAAAATCAACCGCGTTGTTTAGACTGCCGTAGCATGCGCGCGCGAACCGAACACTCTCTGTCTTGAGAGACATTAGTACGGTATTACTACCTCTCACACAAAAACAAGTCATATTTAACACATATTTGGATTACTGATTGTGTTACGAATTGACTTATCGAAATGCAATCTGCCGGTTGTTTTATACTTAATGCGTATGAAGGTTTTTCTATGGCATCGGCTCAGTACACAAACTCACAACAGAGCGCGCCAAACTTGCTTGGAGAGCAATTATTCGACTCTTACGTCCATCG
>PUOW01000120.1 GCA_003552185.1 Spirochaetaceae bacterium | reverse complement strand
CGCTGCTGGGACTGCGCTCTTGGGACGCGCTGTTCGGCCATCCGGCAATAGGCGCTTCGTGGGAGGCGTACGCGATAGAGCAGATACTGGGGGTGCTTTCGGAATGGCAGGGTAGTTTTTATCGGAGCTCCGGGGGTGCCGAGATTGATCTTGTGCTGCAGCGCGGCGGGCACACCGTGGCGGTTGAGCTCAAGTCCACCCGCTCACCCCGCGTATCCAAGGGCTTTTACCAGGCTGCCGACGATATCCGTGCCGACGAGCGCTACATCGTCGCCCCTTTACCAAAGCCGGAGCTCGTTCCCTACGGCAATGGGGCGGTGTTGTGCCGGCCTGAGAGTCTGATCCGGCGACTGAGCGCCCCGTGACCGCCAGGGGCAAGGCCACCCGAACCGGAACCCGCGTAGCCGACCGAGGGCAGCTTGCGGCAAGCAGCGGCAAGCAACGCCGGCCGGGGCGTGCGTGCCGGCGCGGCGGGCATCGCGGGTGCCGGCGCGTGAGTTCACGCTTCACTCAACCCGGTCACGGTGACGACACGATCACGGTGACGACACGGTCACGGTGAGCGCGGTGGGTTCTATTGAAGCGGTGCCGCCCATCTGTTCTGCAAGGGCTGTAACGATGTCGTTCTGGAGCTCGGTGTCGGGGTTTTCGGCAACGAATATGGTGTGGTCGCAGATGAAGGTGAGGTGCAGCCCCTCGGTATCGGGATGCCGATCGTGAGCAGGTTGGGGCTGCGTGAGGGTGAGCTTGATGTTGCTTCCCGGCCACGAGAGCAGAAGCAGCTCATTAATCAGCAAACCGCACGGAATAGCCAAATCGAGCGAGAGTGCCGGCTCTTGGTCTGCCGACCACTCAATGGTTTGGGCTTGGTCGTCGGCTCCCTCGCGCTTCGAACTCCGGTGTTGCGCTATCAGCGACCGCAGATAGGGGTGCATCAAAACACGAGTAACCGAGTTGGATTGGTAGATGATATCGTGCGTAAGAGCCATGGAGTAAACTCTGGACAGCGATGCCTCCAGGTGCTCGGCGCGGGGGCTATACGCGGAGTTAACGGCTCCGGCGCCGGCGCTCTTTCAGGATTGCCTTTCCCTCCATCACAAGGTCGGTCACTTGGCGGTAGGCCGGGCAGACGTAGCTGCAGATCGCGCACTCGCAGCACTCGCTGATATGCAGCCGTTCGGCGGCCTCAGGCGTTCCGGCCTCAACGAGCTGGCTGATCTCGTTTGGATACAGCCCGATCGGGCAATGCTTCACGCAGGCGCTGCAGCGGATACACGGGTTAACGCGCTCATAGGCCGGCTGAATCGCGGCCGGGGGCATGACCAGAATGCCGGTGGCGGCCTTAACCACCGGCGCTTCGAGCGTATCCACCGCCGTGCCGGTCATCGGGCCGCCGCGGACAACCTTGTATCCACCGAGCGCCTCGAGGTCCACTCCCACATGCTCGAGAATGTGGCGTAGGGGCGTGCCGATCGGCACCCGATAATTGCCCGGCCGCGCAATCTCATGCAGCCCGCTGACGGTTACCACCCGCTCGAACAGCGGTTTATTCAGTACCACCGCGTCGTAGATCGCCGCGGTCGTGGAAACGTTACGCACGATGCATCCGACATCGGCGCTGCGACCGCCGAGCGGCGGTTCCTTCCCGGTAATTGCTCGCAACAAGGTCTTTTTGTAGCCCTGCGGATACTTCACCGCCACCGGCACCACGCTGAACTCCGGCAGGTTGCGGGTTTTTTCGGTCAGCACCTCTATGGCGTCGGGCTTGTTGTTCTCAATGCCGATGTAGCAATGATCGGCCCCGATTACCCGCGCGATGATGCGCGCGCCGCCGATCACCGCATCGGCGCGTTCCACCATGATCCGGTGGTCGCTGGTCAGAAACGGCTCGCACTCGGCCCCGTTCACGATCAGAGTCGGAATCTTTGTGCGGACCTCGAGATTGATATGCGTCGGGAACCCGGCGCCCGCCATGCCCACGATCCCATTGTCCTTGATGACGGCGAGGATCCGGTCGCGATCCAGGCTCTCCCAATCCCCGCGCGGGGTGAGCTCCGGTACGTTCTGCTCGCGATCGGCCCTGATGACCACACTCGGTAGTTCGGTGCCGTCGCCGAACGGGCGCGGCTCAATATGCGTGACCACCCCGGAGACACCGGCGTGCACCGGCGAGCTCCATTTCTCCTCGAGGTCTCCGATCTTCTGTCCGATGGTAACACGATCGCCGACCGACACTATCGGCTCCACCGTCTCCCCGGTGTGCTGATTCAACGGCACCACCACCGTCTGCGGGCACGGGATCGCCTCGGTGGGCTTGTCGGCGGTATAGTGCTTATGCTCGGGAAGATCGATCCCGCGATCGAAGCTGCGCGCCCGGCGTCCTTGAATCACCGCTTCGAGCCTTTTCGTAATCGCCTTGAGCGTTAAGATCGCCATAATCTGCTCCGTTCGTTTTCAGTTCGTTTTCAGCGCGTTATCAAAGGCCCTCGAAGCCCGCGATAGCCAGCGCGAGCATCCCCAAGGTGATGAACTGTAGCGGCATGCCGCGCAGCCATGACGGTACCAGCTGCGTCTCGGGCCGTGTTTCGATCGTCTCAACAAGGATCAGCAGCGCCGTAAGCCCCAGCCCGAACCCTATCGCGGTGCCGACTGCTTCGCCCAGGCCGTTCCCGTTGCCGAGGTAGAGCAGCACCGTTCCGAAAACGGCGCTGTTCAGGAAGATCCGCGGCAGCAGATGCTGAAGGTAGCTGCGAAACAGCAGGTCGGCCGCCGCAACAATCATCAACAACAGCAGTATCGTAACGAGGTACTTGAGGTAGACAAGCTCGAGCGGTACCAGCACGAGCTCGTGCGCGCCGTAGGAGGCAACGACCGCCACTGCCATCACCGCGGTGGTTGCAAGCCCCAGGCAGAGGTTCGCTTTCACCGTACCCGGCCGCTCGCCGAAAAACGGAAACAGCCCGAGCAAATACGTCAGCACGATGTTGTTCCACAGCACGCCGCCTATCACGATGTAGCCGAGTTCGGCCATTGCGGGCATCCTCCTTCGCTCCTTCACTCATTCGCTATCGGTCTTCGGCCGGGCTGCGCCGAAGCGCGCGCCGCGCGGCCAAAACGGTGCCTACCACAATCAACAGCCCCGCGGGCTCGCCGAAGAATGATAGGTCGATCGCGAGGATCGCGGTGTCGAGTAACTCGCCGGTGAGGAGTATTTCGCGCAAGCCGCCGAGCGCCGATAGCAGAACCACGAACAGCACACTCAACCAGAGGCTTTGTCGATACTCATGCCGGCGTTCCGTTCCTTCGTAGAGTACGCACTGCCTGAGCACCAGGATGTTGATCCCCGTTAAGGGGAGAAACACGTTTAGGGTTTCGCGTACCGCGGGGTTGTTGGCCTCGAGGAAGAACCCGTACAGCGAGGCGCAGGTAACCGTTATCGCTACGGTGCAGACCAGGCGCGCGATCCGCGAGATACGAACGGCGAGCACCATATTGATGATACCGGTAAGCGCCACCGCAACCAGAACGACCGCCGCCAGGCCGAACGCCGCCTCGGCACGCCCGGTACCACCGAGTGCCGGTGCCAACGCCGGAAACAGCAGAACCCGTGATGAACGCTTTAGAATCGGTAGCGCTATTGAATCGTTCAGTTGCATGCGGGGCTCCTCCGTTTGCTCACAGAGCATTGCTCCCAAACCTCCACAGGGGGAGGCGGCCGGTGCTCAGCCGTTTTCGGCGTCCGCGAGGTGCGCGAGCGCTGCACGGACCGCTTCGGCCACCGCCTCGGCCGATTCGGTTGCTCCGGTGATATTGTCGATATCTTCATCGATCCGAACGGGGTCCGCTTCAGACTTCCCGTGAAAGCGCGAGAGAAACTCGTCCTCGGCCACGACGTCACCGAGATCGGGTGTCTCGTCATGATCGAGCACCTTAACGCCGACGACCGAGCCCTCGGTATCAACGCCGATCAGCGTCTCGATCGGCCCGCCGTAGCCTTCACCCTCGGCAATTGCGGCGCTGCCGATGTGGTCGCCGTTTTCTATTGCGCGATAAACCATGCGATCGTCGTGCTCAAACGCGGTAAACTCGGTAGCGTCGGCGAAGACCTCTTTCAACGCGTCCTCGAGCTCGGGCGCCACCTCCTCCAGCTCAACCTCTTCAAGCGCGAGCAGCGCGTGCCCGGCAGTCAACAGCCCCACACAGGCGGCAAGCGTAATCGCGACCGCGAGCATCGAGCCGACCGCGCCGCCGGCGCCGCGACTCGCCGTATCTCTATCTGCGGTCATAGCAGTTATGCCTCCCCCAGCGCTTTGCGTTTCAGAAAGCGGTCGAACAGCGGTGTGCAGGCGTTCATCAACAGGATGGCGTAGGTTACGCCTTCGGGATACGCGCCGAGCTCGCGAATAAGAACCGTGCCGATGCCGCATCCTATCCCGAACAGAATCTGGCCCGACTCGGAGTTCGGTGAGGTCACCCAGTCGGTCGCCATGTACACCGCCGCGAGCATCAAACCTCCCCCAAACACATGAAGCCACAGATCGGCGCCGAACAGCGCAGCCGTGATCGCGGTCGCCAGAATGAAGAACACCGGGATCCGCCACTCAATTCGTCCACGAACGAGTAGAAACACGCCGCCGATCAGCAGCAGCGGAACCGAGGTTTCGCCGATACTGCCGGGAACGGTGCCGATAAACACCTCCCAGGCGCCGAACTCATCGGCCACCAGCGGCGTAGCGGTTGTGGCGCGATCCACCGGGCCGACATACATGGTCATGAGGCCGGGCCAGACCGCAAGCATGATAGCCCGCCCCACCAGCGCCGGATTAAAGAGGTTGCGCCCCAGTCCGCCTTGCAGGATCTTGCCGAACAGGATTGCGCACACCGCACCCGCCGCTGCGTACCCTGGCCCCAGCGTCGGCGGCAAGGTCAGCGCGAGCAGAAGGCCGGTCAAAGCGGCGCTTCCGTCGCCGATCATCTCCCGCAACCCCGACAGCCGCTGCTCCGCCAGCGCTTCGGTGAGAACCGCGGCCGCGACGGTTGCCGCTACCACGGCGAAGGCTTCGAGTCCAAAGAGATAAATCCCAAAGACGGTGGCGGGCATGAGCGCGACCATGACCTCGCTCATGATCTGCAGGGTGGTTTCCACCCTGATCTTTAGGTGGGGAGCTCTGGTCGCGACGAGTTGCGATTGTTGCGCCATGAGATAGCTCCGAAAATTGCAAGGGTATACCCCATTATTGGGACGAAATTATCAATTCGTCAAGGAAAGGATACATGCTGTTGCTTTTGGGCAGGACTCGTGCGAGAATTACCGTGTGTGAGGGTGGTATAAGCGCGATGCTCATACCATGCTGGCACATGAAACCGGTTGAAACCGGTTTTTTCGGATATCGGATACAAGGGGGTAGCGATGTATCGTGTCCTCAACACAGACTATGTGCCGGTGCCGGCCGACCTCGGGTTAACGGTGGAAAACGCCGAGGAGCTGCGCCAACTTCAGCCAAAATTCGGTACCGAGCTCCCGGAGATCGAGGAGCGCGAAGACGGCATCTATACCAAGTGCGGGGTAGTGCTGGCGTTCGAAATCGAGGAAGCGCCGGTTACCGACGGTCAAAAGTACCGCCGTTTGCTCGCCGCGGTGTACGACGCCGTGCAGATGTTCGAGCGCTGGGCCGACGAAGAGCAGACGCCTGAGGATGGCGACGCCGAGCGCAATGCGTGTGCCCAGGCGCGTGAACAGGCCTTTCGCCGTGCGGCGGAGCACCTCCGCGCCGAGACGAACAACGCACTCGGGCGCTCGCTGTTTCGACGAAAGCGATAGCACTACGCCTCGT
>PUOW01000187.1 GCA_003552185.1 Spirochaetaceae bacterium | reverse complement strand
GCCCGCGCAACACCTTGACAACGCAGCGGTCGCGGAGTATCTTTCAGATGTTAGGATTGGCTCTGCAGAATCTGAGGGGGTGTCAAGGCTTCGACTGAGGTTCGCGCAAGCGAGTTCGCTGCAGGTGGAGCGTCGTCTCCTTAACCGACAACCAATTTACCTGCCAACGAAGCAGATTTCGCACTGGCTGCATAACATTGCGGCCACGGGTACACGGCGTGCAGCTCTGAATGCCGTGATTACCTGAAAGACACCAGGGCTTACCTCGTGCTGCGCTCGCGAAGCGCGGGGGACACGTTAGCGGGCTTAGGACGAGGATGGGTCGGTCGCCTGAACCTCCTCGTCTGAAGCAATAATCAGGCGACTAAACCTGTAGATGCGTTCCGCTTGGACTTCAGGACGTGGGTTCGATTCCCACCACCTCCAGCTTTAATTCGTTAACGCGCGCGCCGGCGCAGCGCAAGCACAGCGTCGTGAATGGCCGGAGCGGCGGCTATCGCACTGCTGCCGGTCGGGTCGTCGTTGCCGTCGATATCGGTGAAGCGGCCACCGGCCTCCTCAATAATCGGCTTTAGCGCTGCAATATCCCAGAGATTCATGATAGGGTCTATCATCGCCTCGGCTCGGCCGGTTGCAACCAGCAGGTAGCCGTAGGCGTCGGCCCAGGTGCGTACGTGCCCGAAGGCGCTGTAGAGTCTCCGGCCGAACTCCGGCTGCAGCCGCGCCATATCGGCGGGGTCGGTTACCATGAGCCACGCGTCCGAAAGATCTGTTTCCGAGCTCACCGAGGTGGGCCGGCCTTGATAGCTGCAGCCGGCGTTGTGGGCCGCTGAAACGGTCTCGCCGAGCGCGGGGTTGTGAATGACTCCGAGGAGCGGTTGTTGCTCATGGAGAAGCGCCACCAGTACGCAATAGAGCGGGATGCCCTTCACGAACGACTTGGTGCCGTCGATCGGGTCGAGCACCCAGGTGAAACTACTTCCGTGATCGCCGCCCTCGCCGAACTCTTCGCCGATGACCGCGTGTTCGGGGTACCGGTGCAGAATGCGCTCGCGAAGCAAAGACTCCGATTCACGGTCGGCAATTGTCACCGGCGAGTTATCGAGTTTGCGCTCTACCTCGATCGGCTTCCGGAAATAGCCCAGCGTTAGTTCACCGGCCTCCTGAGCGATCTGCTCGGCGAACGAGCGAGCGTCCTGCAGTTCCTCGGCGTTGAGTTGTTCGGTGTTCATAAGTTCCCCTTCATCTCGCGTGCTTGCTCCCGTTTCATGTCACGGGCCTTAATGGCTTCGCGTTTGTCGTGCAGCTTTTTGCCTTTGCAGAGCCCGATCTCAACCTTCACGAGCCCCTTCTTGAGATAGATCCGCAGCGGCACTAAGGTATACCCTTTCTCGGTTACGCGGCGTCGCAGCCGTTTGATCTCTTGTTTGTGCGCGAGCAGACGACGCTCGCGCGTGGGCTTGTGGTTGTAGATGTTGCCGTGATCGTACTCGCTGATATGCAGTCCCACGAGGTATAACTCGTCGTCGCGAATACGCGCGTGCGAGTCTGCGAACGAAAACCGGCCGGACTTGATCGATTTCACCTCGGTGCCTTGCAGCGCTATACCGCACTCAAGCGACTCTTCAACGGTGAAATCGTGAAATGCTTTCTTGTTTCGGGCGAGTTGTGATTGTCCCATCTCTACGGTGCCTCAGGCTTCCTTTAGGTGTTTGTTGCTACGCAACCCGCAACCCGCAACTGTGCGGGCGTGGGCCTCGCCGCGGCCGGGATGCGGCCGGGACGCAGTTGAGCGGTCGGAGCGCCGCACGGTCGCGGGCCTGCTCGGTTCCGGTCATTCCTCGACCGCGACGAGCGCCAACCGAAAACCGAGAAACGGGCTGCTCCAGTAATATGGATGCGCGCCGACCGCGGCAAGGGAGACTTCGCCGGGACGATTGGCCCAGGAGCCTCCACGTACGGCTCGATACGGAATTGCGTTCTGCAACGGCTCATGAGCGCTTGTGAGTTCGCTTGTGTGGTTGTGAAACGGCCGAAGCGCATACACCGCCGGCAGAAAAGCCGACGAGGTCCATTCCCAGGTGTTGCCCATAAGGTGATGAAACCCGAGGTTGCCGGCGGTCGCGTCCTCTACTGCCGCCGGTCCCGAGAGAAATCCGTTTCGATAAACCGGCTCGAACAGGTCGGCGCCGTCGAGCTGTGCCGTGAGCTCCCATTCCTCGGAGGACGGGAGCCGCGCGACGAACTCGCTTCCCTCGGCTGCGAGTTGCTCGTTAAACCATGACACAAAGGCCTCGGCTACCGGATACGAAACGTAGCGGACCGGCCGGCCCAACCAGGCTTCGTGCTCGCCGGTCTCGAGTTCGGAAGCGTGCTCGGCGAGGTGATCCTGCGTCACGAGGCCTTGATCACGAAGTTCCTCGGTGTGCTCCGGTCCCCACTCCGGCCGATCTGCGAGAAACTGCTCAAAAAGGGCGTTGCTTACCGGGCTGCGCATCAAGCGAAACTCGCCCGACTGCACGAGGTGCGGTGCGCGCAGGCGTTCGAGCGGCTGGGGGGCATCGCGTTGCATCCCGAGGAGCGACTCCACCGCCGGGACGCGCAGAAACTCGACACCGGCGTGTTGCTCGAGCCGGGGCTCTTCGAGTTCAATCGGTATCTCTTCCTGCGATGCGGCGGCGGTCGCGGTGTCGAGCCGGTCGCGCTCGCTGCGATACCAATCGCTCGCCGCTATGTGTTCTCGGAGATCCGGCGGCATAACCTCAGTAAGGAGAGCAAAGAATGCATGAGAATTATTGTGAGCGTGTATGGTATTTTGCACGATTTCGAGTGTGGCGGGGCCGGAGAGCACGCCTCCGGCGGAGCGATCGCCGGCGAGCGCCCCGAGATAGTCGGCCGCCGCGCCCTCGTGTTCAAGGAGGCCGGCGGTTACGCGCAGAAGGTCGGCGGTAGTGAGATTGTCTACGTCTGCCGGATCGGGCTGGATGGGCGCAGATGCGGTGTCATGACCTGCGCGGGAGCCGCTGCCCGGCAACAGCGCGCGACGCTCGGGCGGCCGATGCTCGGGCTCGGCGTACCAGGCGCGCACCGCGTCGGTGAGGACCGTTGGGCGAGGCCGGCGGTCGGTCGGCGGCTCGGCAAGCGCCCAGGAGGCGAACTCCGAGGCGGCGGCGGTTAAGAGGCCGGCGGGGTCGTGTAACTCAAGACGTCTCGAAACCGGGCGCGTGCGTGGCCGAAACGGAACGCGAACGAGTTGGTTGCCCGCCTCGTAGGTGAAGTTCTTGTCGTGAAACCAAGGATGCGAAAGCCGAAGCTCTCGCGTACCGCGCTCGAGAAACACCGTGCTCGGGGTGGAGTCGACCCGCGTGCCGTCGATATACAACGAAGCTCCCGGCGGCGTACTGTGAACTCGTACATTCACTCCCGGATTCCGGAGCGCAGGCAGCACGAATATCGCCAGAAGAATGACGACGATAACTGCAAGGTACAGTGCGGGTAGATAATGCTCGGGCGCAACGCCGAACAGCGGCCGTAAGCGAACCGGCGGGGGCGTTAACTCCTCGGCCGGCGGTGTGCGTTCGGCCGGTTTCTTGTTCATAGTCGGCGAATTATATTGACAAGGCCCGGCGCTTGTCAATTCGAGCGGGGTGTGGTAGCGTCCGATGGCTATGGACGAGCGCTATCGCGCGTTTTCGCGGCGCCTTGTGAGCGAGACCGAACGCTTTCTGACATGGCGGCGCATACGCAAGCACCGCAAGCTCGAGCGCCTCAAACAAAAGAACGTGATACTCGACTGGGTTGAGTCGTTTCTCTGGGCGGCGCTGGTAGTGTTGCTGATCAATCAATACCTCTTGCAGGCGTACCAGATTCCCACCGGGTCAATGAAAAACACCCTCCTCGAGCAAGACCGTGTGTTCGTAAACAAGCTCGTGTTCGGGCCTGAGTTGATACCGGGTATGGCGAAGGTGCCTGGGTTTCGAGAGCCCGAGCGAAACGAGGTCGTGATTTTTGAGAATCCCGCGTACGTCAGCCGTGGGCCGGCGTTCGAGGTGCTGCAACGGGTGATCTACATGCTGACGCTTTCGATGGTTGATATCGACCGTGATGAGCACGGTATGCCGCGTGCGCAGTTTCTCATCAAGCGTGCGGTCGGCATGGGGCACGACCGCTTCCGCTTGCGCGATGGAGAACTCGAGATACTACCGCAGGGCGAACACGGTTGGATGAGCGAGGCCGCGTTTCAAGACAAGGCCGGGATCAGCTATCCGGTAAACCGAAAGCTCGAGTCGGACGACTACCCCGCGATCCGTGGCGGAGCGGTGGTGTCGGCGTACCGCGATTTGGGAATCGGCCCTCCGGATTTCGCGCGCGAGGCGATGAGCGAGTTACGTGCCGTCGGCTACCCGGACGCGATTTACTTCAACAAATGGCGCGAGCGCACACGGCTGATGGCGCATCCGCATGATCGTAGCACACGACACGAGGCCCTACGGTATGAAAACGGCTGGTATATTCCCGAAAACGGAATACTGATGCTCGGCGACAACCGTGACAACTCGCTCGACGGACGCAACTTCGGTCCGGTGGACTCCGGCCGTGTGTTAGGTCGCGGTATGATCAAGTACTGGCCGCTCGACCGGTTCGGTGCTATTGAATAGGCATGCAGTTGAGTAGGCCATCCGGTGAATAGGCTGTTCGGGTAGGCGATATGCGCAAAGATTCTTCGCGTTCTCTCCGCTTCGGCTCGGCTCGCAGGACGCGTTCAGCGCAGTCGCGCTCGGCCCGCCGGCAGTTCAGCTTGTACCACCGCGGCCGACGGCCGCCGTCGGTGCTGCGCCGCGCGCTGCGGCTTCTGGTGCTGTTGTTTGTGACGTTTCAAGTCCTGTCGGCGTTCTTTGTGCAGTCGTACGCGGTGAGTTCCGAGGCAATGCTTCCGACGCTCGAGAGCGGTGATCGCGTGCTGGCGGTGCCGTTGCTGTACGGTGCGAGGGTGCCGTTAATCGGCTACCGTCTGCCGGGGCCCACGCCCCCGAGGCGGGGTGAGCTCGTGCTCGTCGAGCCTCCGTATTATGAGCCGCCGATGCTCGCGGTGCGGCTTTTCGATCCGGTTGTACGGTTCTTCACGGCGCAGCGGTTTTCGCTACAGCGCGGGGAGGATACCTGGCGCTCTCCGGTGGTGGTGAAGCGCGTTATAGGACTGCCGGGCGATCGGGTGCGCTTTGAAGACCATCGTGCGCAGGTGATCGTGGGCCCGGACTCGCCGGAATCGCAGACCGCCGGCGCGAGCGGAGTTCGTTCGGAGTTCGAGCGTGCGGCTCGTCCGTACGAGCTGTTTCGCGAGGACGGTGTCGACTCGGTAGGCCCGATCCGCGGCTTGACCGGGGCCGAGGCGGAGTTTGAGCTGGGCCCCGACGAGTATTTCGTTGCGGGAGATAACCGCCCCCGCTCGCTCGACTCCCGTCACTGGGGCGTCGTGTCGTTTGAGCGGTTGAAGGCGCGCGTCACGCTGCGCTACTTTCCGTTCGGCCGTTTCGAAGTACTGTAGGAGCGCTGTGAGGGCGCTTTGTTGACAGCGTAAGATCATGCATGGTAGCGTTTTGCACACTAAACGGGAGATAACATGTCAGGCCATAGCAAATGGGCAACCATACGTCACAAGAAAGGCGCTATGGATGCCAAGCGCGGGAAACTATTTACAAAGTTGATAAAAGAGATCACGGTCTCGGCTCGTCTCGGCGGCGGTGATATCGAGGCGAATCCGCGCCTGCGTACCGCGGTCTCCAAGGCCAGAACCAACAACATGCCGAAAGAGAACATCGACCGCGCGATCAAGAAAGGTACGGGCGAACTCGAGGGCGTAGACTATACCGAGATCATCTACGAGGGCTACGGTCCCGGCGGCGTCGCGATCATGGTAGAGGCCCTGACCGATAACCGTAATCGCACCGCCGCCGATGTGCGCAGCATCTTCTCGAAGGGCGGAGGCAATCTCGGTGAGAACGGATGCGTTTCTTATCTCTTTCAGCGCAAAGGTATTATCGCCTACGATCTCGAGAGCTACAGCGAGGACGAGGTGCTTGAGAAAGCGCTCGAAGCGGGTGCCGACGACGTCGAGACGAGCGGTGACTCGATCGAGGTAACGTGCGCCCCCGAGCAGTTCAATCAGGTACTCGAGTTCATGCAGAACGAAGGCTTTACGCATCGGTATGCCGAGATCTCAAACGTGCCGGATGCCACCGTAGAGCTAGATCACGAAAAAACCGCCAAGGCCTTGAAACTCATCGAGACGCTCGACGATCATGACGACGTCCAGACGGTCTCGAGCAATATCGAGATTCCCGAGGACTACGAGTTCGACGCGTGACCGCGGGTCTCGGCGCAAACGCGAGCGCGTCGCCGGGCGGGTATGGTGCTGCGATGAGAGTTGTTGTAGGGATCGACCCGGGCCTCGCCTCAACCGGGTTTGGGGTTGTGGGTGAGTACGGCGGCCGGTTCCGACATCTGGGCCATGAAGTGTTTCGTAGCTCAAGCTCAGACACGCCCGGCGAGCGGCTGCAGGCGATTCATCGCGGTTTAACGCGGGTTGTGGAGCGCTATCGGCCTTCCGAGGCCGCGGTCGAGACGCTGTACTTCGCGCGAAACGTCTCGAGCGCGCTACCGGTAGCACAGGCGCGTGGCGTAATGCTGCTCGCGCTCGAGCAAGCCGGTGTGCCCGCACACGAGTACTCCCCGCAGGAGATCAAGCTCGCGATTGTGGGCCGAGGTAGGGCCGAGAAGCAACAGGTGCAAGAGCTTGTGCGGGTGCTGCTGGGCCTCGAGCAGATGCCGAGCTCGGATCACGCCGCCGACGCGCTCGCGGTTGCGATCTGTCATCTGCAAAGCTCGGCGGGGCTGCGCCGCATTCAGGCCGGTCTGGCCGGGTCTTCGTGAACCGCCGGGTCCGCCGGCGGGCCCCCGGCGCGATAGAATTGGAGGGGCAGCGTGTTCAACAGCTTGACCGGTGAGGTCTCGCACGCGATCGGTACCACGCTCAGGTTGAACACCGGCGGCGTTGAGTGGCAGCTCGAGGCCTCCGGCGGGACGGTGGCCGAGATGGCGCGCGCCGGGCGCCGGCGCGTACGCGTGTTCGTGTATCTCCATCACCGCGAGGACGCGATGACGCTATACGGCTTCGCCACCGAGGCCGAGCGGGCGGTCTTTCTCGAGCTCATCAAGATATCCGGTATCGGGCCCAAGCAGGCGATCCGCATCCTCTCGGGAACCAGCCTCGACAGCTTCGTCTCGATGCTCGAGTCCGGGAATCTCGACGGGCTTTCCACCATACCGGGGCTCGGTAAGAAAACCGCGCAGAAGATCGTGCTTGCGCTACAAGGAAAGCTGGTGAGCGCCTCCGACCGCGAGCAGTCCGAGGGGGCCGAAGACGGCGGCGGGGCAAACGCAGAACTCGTGGTTGCATTATCCGAGATGGGCTTTGATCGAAAAGCGGCGCGTGAGGCGATCGAACGCGCGATGGGTGAGCTCGAGCAGCAGGGGCTCGACAACGCCGCGCGCGAGCAAGAAGCGTTTCGACGGGCGATTATTGCGCTCAGTTGAACGGGAGCGCTCCTGGGGCGGGTGCTAAAACGAACGTATGAGCGATCATTCATTGAACGGGTATTCAGATCAAGACTCAGAGCCGACGAGCTCAAACCCGATCGACCCGCAATCGGTGGGCTCGGGGTTTGAGCAGGGCTCCGGGGCCGGCGACGGAGCCCTGCTCCGGAGCGAGGCGGGCGCCGAGGATCTGCACGAGGCACGGCTGCGCCCGTCGCGGCTCGGTGAGTTTCAAGGGCAGTCCGAGATCAAGCGAAATCTCGAGGTCTTCATCCAAGCCGCGCGCGACCGGGGCGATAGTCTCGACCATGTGTTCTTCAACGGTCCGCCGGGGCTCGGGAAGACGACGCTCGCCGGTATCATGGCGCACGAGCTAAATGCCGAGTTCAAGGTTACCGCCGCACCGGCTCTTGAGAAGCCGAAGGATCTCGCCGGCATTCTCACGACTGTGTCGCGCAACACGGTATTCTTTATCGATGAGATCCATCGGCTCCGACCCGCTATCGAGGAGATGCTGTATATCGCGATGGAAGACTTCGAGATAGACTGGGTGATCGGCCAAGGTCCTTCCGCGCGTACCATTCGCATTCCGATCGCTCCGTTTACGCTAGTGGGAGCTACCACGAAGGCGGGACTCATCTCGGGGCCGCTCTACAGTCGGTTCGGGATCACGATTCGGCTTGAGTTCTACAGCGTCGAGGAGCTGCAGCAGGTGTTGCATCGCTCGGCCGAGATTCTCGAGGTTTCGGTACAGCCCGAAGCGCTTCGGCTCCTGGCGCAAAGCGCACGCGGCACCCCGCGGGTGGCGAACCGCTTGCTTCGCAGGGTGCGAGACTTCGCACAGGTGCTCGGCGACGGCACCATTACCGCCGATATCGTGCAAGAAAGTCTCACCCGGCTTCAGATAGACGGATACGGCCTCGAGCGCCATGACCGTCGCATTCTCGAGGTGATTATCGCGCATTACGGCGGCGGTCCGGTCGGCGCCGAGACGCTCGCGATCTCTATCGGAGAGGCTATAGACACCCTCGAGGATTTCTACGAGCCGTTTCTCATACAAAGCGGCTTCCTACAACGCACGCCGCGCGGGCGTGTCTGCACGCCGCTCGCGTATACCCACCTCGGGCTGCCCCCGCCGAGCTCGTCCGCCGAGAGTGAGGCCGGGGCCGACGGCCGGTCGCAGAGAACACAGCGTGATGAAGACCAACGATTTCTCTTTTGAGCTTCCCGAGCGGTTGATTGCGCAGCACCCGGCCGCACGACGCGAACTCGCGCGCCTGCTCGTGTTGTCGCGCGACGACGGAGCGCTCGAGGATCGCTCGGTGCGCGAACTGCCGGAGCTGCTGCCCGAGCGTGCCCTCTTGGTGTTCAACAACAGCCGTGTTGAGCCGGTTCGCCTCGAGGCGCGCAAACGCCCCGGAGGCGGCGCGGTTGAGCTGCTGGTGGTGGAGCCGTTTAGCGGGAGTCGCTGTCGCGCGATGGTGCAGCGCGCGAGGCGACTGCGGACCGGCGCCGAGCTCGAGCTGCCCGAGGGCGTGGTCGCCCGAGTCGTGGCCAAGGAGCCGCCGTTTCTGGAGCTGGCGTTTGCTCCGGCGCTCTCGGTCGCGTATTTGCGCCGGCACGGGTCGGTGCCGCTGCCGCCGTATATTCGACGCGCCGCCGAGCACGCCGACCGCGAGCGCTACCAAACGGTGTATGCCGAGGTCTCGGGCTCGGTCGCGGCGCCGACCGCGGGGCTGCATTTCACCCCCGAGTTGCTGCGCCGACTCAACGAGTTCGGTCATGAGACCGCGTTCGTCACGCTCCATGTCGGCCCCGGAACCTTTCTCCCGGTTCGCAGCGAACGCGTACAGGACCACAGCATGCACCGCGAGCGCTTCTCTATACCGCCCGAGACCGCTCGCGCGGTGGCCGACGCGCGCGCGTCCGGGCGGCCGGTGGTCGCGGTCGGCACCACCTCGGTTCGTACGCTCGAGGCCGCTGCGCTGGAGGCCGCTGCGCTGGAGGCCGCTGCGCCCGAGGCAGCCCCGCTCGAGGCCGCTGCGCAGAAAACCGCTGCGGTCGAATCGCACCGGCGGGCCGGGGCGGCGCGTTCGGCGGGATCAGTCGAATCGCCCGGCTCAACCGGTTCTCCGCACCCGTCCTCGCTCGGCGGCTCCGGTGAGACCGATCTGTTCATCTACCCCGGCTTTCGATTTCGCGTCGTGGATGCGGTTTTTACCAACTTCCACACGCCCGAGTCGAGCCTCCTGATGCTCGTGGCCGCGTTCGGCGGATACAAGGAGGTTATGCGTGCCTACCGTCATGCGGTAGCGCACGACTACCGCTTCTACTCGTACGGCGACGCGATGTTGATCCGGTGAACGTCGCGCTCAGGGATGCTTCCTGGCCGCCCGCAGGCTGCAGCCTGCTCCGAGCTGCATGCAGGCTGCTACCGAGGCGCAGCGTGTTAGTACGTGCTCTCGTCCATCGCTTCGAAGCGAGCTCGGACCTCGCGAAGGCGGGTGAGGTGGCGGTCTATGATGAACTCATAATCTAGGTCGCCGGTTTCTATGCGGTAGTTCTGGTCGGCCCAGTGCTGCACCTCCGGCAGGTGTATATCGCGGAACTCCCAGGCCAGATCCGACCATTGCAGCGTGATCTCCCAGTACACCAGCGCGAACTCAAACAGCTCCTCGGCGCGATCGAGGCTCTCGATGTTTTGATCGCGCCAGGGGTAGTTGAAGAAGTACGCCGCGCGTTTATTGTACTGGTTTCCCCACTGCAGATAGAGCTCTACGAGTTTCAGGTTGAGGTGCATCGTAAACAGGTAGCGGTAGCGCTCCCAGTCGCGCTCATTCTCGATAACCGCGAGCGCGTAGAGCGGATTCGCGAAATCGGCGCGCAGTGCCTGCTCGAGCCAGTAGATGTTTTCTTTGATCACATTCGGGCTCTGGTGGAGATGCTGCCGATAGAGGCGATAGAGTTGTTCTCGATAGAGCAAGCGATAACCGAACAGCGGTCCGGCAAGGAGCAACAGCGCCGGTATCAGCAATACGAGACGTTTCACGTTCTAGTGTATCGGCGTGATTGCTATGCGCCTCCAGACCTCTTCGGCGATCGTCTCCGGGGCGGCGCTGCCGTCGATCCGGTGTATCCGCATCTTGGTGTCTCGAAACTGCTCGAGCGCTTGCCGATAACCATGGTAGACGGTATCTTGAATTTGCGGGGTTTCATAGATCTCGTTCCGGTCGCGCGTTTTGATGCGCTCAAGCCCAGCTCTGCTCTGTAATTCCAAAAACACCAGATGTTCCGGTAGCGCGAACGAACTGTTGAGCATCCGGACGAACTCAAACCCGCATAAGCTGCCTTGATAGGCCAGCGAGGAAAAGAGGTAGCGGTCGCAGACCACGTACCGGCCGCGCTTCAGCTCGGCGAGGATGCCGTGATCGGGGTTGTCGAGGTGCTCGCTGCGATCGGCGGCGAAGAGGTACGCCATGGTACGATCAGAAGCGTGTTCGGAGCCCGATAACACCGCTCTGATATGGCGGCCGATCGGTCCGTCGGTAGGTTCGGCGGTGGCGGAAACCGCAGCGCCGCCGGAGCGTAAGCGCTCTACGAACAGTCGTGCCTGGGTGGTAGTCCCGGCGCCGTCGAGCCCTTCGAACACAATGAACCCGGGTAGTACCTGCCGCGGCTCGGTTTCGGACGCGGTTTTATTTGATGTCATAACGTGCTACCATGTAGTAGTATAGGAGTTTGCAATCGGCTCATGAGAACCGCTCGCGTTCGACCAAATATCATCGTTCTCGTTGTCCTGCTTATCGCGGTGAGCGCGATCCTGAGCCCGGTTCATTCCGTTATCAGCGCTCGACTTACCGAACTCAAGGCCGATGCGCTCGAGCAGATCGAGGCCGAGCTCGGAAGACGGGTGAGCTACGACCGCATCTCTCCCTCGATCTTTCGTCGCTTCGATATCCGCGGCCTAACGGTTCACGGAAACCGGCACGAAAGCGAGACGCTCCTCTCGGTTGCGCGCGTACGAGTGTACTACAGTCTCGCGGATCTGATAAGCGGCGGGGCGCGTAATCCGCTGCGGCGAATCAGCATAGAGAACACCCGAGTTCGCTACGACTCGGAAGCCGACCGTGAGCTCTACGAGTATTTGCGCGAGTTGGTCGAGTCGCGTACGCCGCAGACCGATCGCAGCCCGGAGTTCACGTTGTCGGGGCGAAACCTCTCGCTCGAGCTGGTACACGAAGGCTACGAGTATCGGCTCGAAGACCTGTTTTTCGACGCCGATATGGCCGGTAGCTCGCGTTTTCGTGCCGGTGCGCGGCTCACGCTGCAGGAGTTCGGCGCGCCGTTCGGACGGCCGGGTCTCGGGGCGGCGGAGGCCGAGCTCGGCTTGGAAGGCCGGTTCGACGAGGAGTTCAGTTTAGCGGACATAACGCTCGAGCTGCCGTACCTCGGCACCGAGCAGTTCGTGTTACAAGATCAAGCATTCTCGGTTAGCTTAGACGACCAAAGCGTGGTAGCGCGCAAACTGCAGGACCGCGAGCCGGTTGATCTCACCGTGAGCTACGATCTCGAGACCCGCGAGCTTGCAGCGAGTTTCCTGGCCGAGCAGTATCGCCCGGCCGAATCCCTGCAGTTACGCGGGGACGGAAGCCGGTTCGATGCGTGGATGCAGACCGTCGTCTCGGGCGAAGGTCACCTGAACTGGCGGCATGACGGTGAGTTGGGGTATCGGGTCGCGGTGCAGGCCGACCTTCCGGCCGAGGGCGATCACCTGCACCTCTCGGCGGTTATGCGTGGTGATCGCGAACGGGTCGATTTCGACAGAATAATCGCGATTTCCGAAACCGGCTCGGCGAGGTTCGAGGGGTATGTAACGCTTGCGGATAACGCGCCGAACGGCCGCCTGGTCTTCAACGAGTTCAGCTACGACGACTCTCGGCGCGTGAGCGGCGCGCTCGAGCTCTCGGGGGCCGACGGCCGCTATCGGTTGAGCTCACGGTATCTGGAGTACGGAGGGTTTGAGTTCTACAACGTAGACGCCGGACTGGGGCTCGAGAACGGCAGGTTGGCGTTCTCGGTCTCGAGCGACCTCGAGTTCTTCGGCGACAGCGCGGTCTCGGCCGAGGGGTCCGTGGCGCTCGGCGCCGACGGGCCGCGGGGCTCGGTAGATGCCGATCTGCAGAACATACCGCTCGAGCGCCCGTACGCGGCGTGGCAGGTGTTTAGCGATGCCGAGGAGGTGCCGGAGGCACCGCCGGCGCTCCGTCGCTACATACTGGACTCGCGTGTCTCGCTCGAGTTCGACGAGGCCGGCCTGCAGGTTGCGGCGCCGTTCGTCTCTCTCTACGACCGAGACCGGCGCGAGAACTTTGCGACCTTCAGCGTGAGAAGCGACGGGCCGGAGTATCATCTCGAGAACATCGTGGTGGGCGTCGCGGATCAACAAGGAACTGGGGCGGTAACCGTGCGCCTCGACGATCGCGACCGGGTGCGGTTCGAGAGCGATCTGCTGTTCGATGGAGTCGCGTACGAGCTTGCGGGATTGGTGGACCCGTCGGCCGGTCGAGTGGTAGCCGAAGGCTCATACGGGCTCGATTTCAACGCCTCGTTCGGCGAAGGACGCAACTTTGTGTTTGCGCTGCGCGCCGATGAGCTGCCGGTTCCGGTTGGGGGGCACGAGTTCGCCGCGAGCTTCGATCTCAACGGCGTGCTTGCCGCGCGCGACGACTGGGAGTTTCGCGTGAACCGCGTACGGCTTACTCAGATGCCGTTTCTGCGCGACGACGAGGTTGCGATAGAGTTCGCCGGTCGCTTCGAGCCCTCGGGTGGCCGGCTGCAGCAAATTGTGTACGAAGACCGGTACTCCCGTCTCTCCGGTAGCGGCGAGCTCGAGTACGGCTTCACCTCGCCGTTCAAGGTCGACGCGGCGTTTTCGCTCATCAGCGACACCGGTGAAGAAAGCTACGAGGCGAGCTTCGAGTATTATGAGGGAGAGGTTTCCGGACGCGCGATGGTTACAAACACCTCGCTTCGGCGTCTCGGGGTGCAACCGGTGCGGGGCGGAGTGAACGCGGAGCTCGTTGTTTCGGGCACACCCGACGCACCACAGATGAGCGGTAGGTTCGAGTCGGTAGAGGCGCGGTTCAATAACGATCCGTTTCAGGCGCGTGGCGTGTTTGAGTACCGAGAGGCGATGCTCGCGGTGCGCGAGATCAATCTGCAGTATCTCTCGAACGAGCTTACCGATCTTCAAGGCAGCCTGAATCTCGAGACCGGCCGGCTCGCGTTGGACAGCCGGTTCGAGCAGTTTGGTCGTCCCGACGCGCTCGAGGTTGCGCTTCGGTTGCGGGCAACCTTCGAGCCACACGAGGACCAAGCGCTGAGGCTCGGTGAGCTCGCCGATCGCGACGCGCTTGCCGAGATCACGGTGCTTTCGGACGCTCTCACCGAGGACGACGGGCGCTGGGATTTTCAAGTTTCGCGCAGCGAAGGGCGTACGGCTCTGCAGGGCGCGCCCGAGAATTCGGTGAATGCGTATCTCGATGCCGACGGGTCGTTTCAGCTGCGCTTGAGCGCGCCACTACCGGTTGTGTTGACCGCTACCGGCGTCTACGAAGACGGTGAGATCGAGGCCGATCTCACGCGCGTAAGCGTGCACGCCGACCGCATGAGCGATCTTCTCAGTTTTCGACGGTTTGCGATCTACGACGGGCGCGTCAGCGGTAGCATACGCGTGGTCGGTCCGATCAACGACCCCGACTTCTTCGGAACCTTAACCGCGGAGAACGCGCGAGTATGGGTCGATTACGTCGCGGATGAGGTGACGGCCGAGCGGTTCTACGTGGTCCTGCAAGAGAAGGCGGTCGTGATCAATCCGTTTCGCGCGAGAGCCGGGCGAGGCGAGGTAGAGGCCGACGGCCGGCTGCTGCTCGGTCGTTGGACGCCGGAGGAGTACGAGTTCGAGTTTCGCACGCTCGACGAGTTCGGTGTAAACGTCGCCCACACCTTCGACTCCCTGACGGTCGACGGCTTCGGTACCGGAACCTTCACGATTTCCGGTACGCCGCAGCTTACAAACCTATCCGGCAGCATTACCGCGCGCTCCACCACAATTACGCTCGGGCCGGAACAGGAGCCTGAGCCCGAACGACGCGATCACGATGTCGTCGTGGATCTGGAAATCACCTCGGGGCGTGGGGTAGAGTTTTATTGGCCGACACGGAACTTTCCGATCTTGCGGAGTTTCGCGCGCGCCGGTGAGACGATCTATTTCGAGCACTCCGGGGTAGACGGCAGTTTTGCGTTGCGCGGCGATGTCGGGATTCAGGGGGGCGAGATATTCTATTTCGACCGGAGTTTCTATATTCGCGAAGGAAGTATCACGTTCGACGAAACTCAAGAGCAGTTCGATCCTCGACTCTCGGCGCGCGCCGAGATCCGTGAGATCGCCGAACGGGGCCCGGTAACCCTCTATCTGGTGGCAGACGAAACGCGCTTGAGCGAGTTCACGCCGCGCTTCGAGTCCGACCCGCTTCTCAGCGAGCAAGAGATCGCCGAGCTTCTCGGGCGTCAGGTATTTACCCAAACCGCGGGCGACATCGCGGCGCTGTCTTCGGCGGTGCTGTTGACCGGCGATATCGTGACGCAGTTCGGCGCGATGCGGACATTCGAGAGCACGGTGCGCGATTTTCTCCGTTTAGATCTGCTGTCGGTTCGCACGCAGGTGTTCCAAAACATTGTCCGCGGAGCGGTCGCCGACGAGCCGCCGGAAGGCGAGCAGCCTATTGACACTACCGGCCCTTCTCTTGGAGAGTACTTCGATAATACGTCGGTGTTTCTCGGGAAGTATCTCGGCACCGATCTGTTTCTCGAGCTGTTGGTTCGGGTGCAGGCTGCCGATCGGCGCGATCCGGAGGTGCAGGAGCTGGGAGGACTGTCGGTTGATTCCGAGTTGACCTTGGAGTTTCAAACTCCGTTATTCAACGTAGATTGGAACTTCTTCCCTCAGAATCCGCAGGATCTATTCGTCACCGATAACACCTTTACGTTTTCTTGGGGGTTTTCGTATTAGTCGGGCCCCGAATATGCTTGTAACGAATTGAGGAGACTGTATGCGAAAGCGCCTGGGAGTGTGCGCGCTACTGCTGTTACTGCCGACCATCGCGTTTGCGCAGAACGACGACCCCGATTGGTACCTCGATGAGCCGATCTACGACATTGTGTTCGACGGTCTGGAGTTCATCTCCGAGAGCGAGCTCGACGGCATCGTCGAGCCGTTTATCGGTCAGCGGTTCACCGAGTCGCGATTTCAGAATCTGCAACGGCGTCTGTACGCGCTCGATTACTTCGAGGAGATCATCCCGATGGCCGAGCGCGGTGGGCCCGACGACGATCAGCTGGTGCTGCGCTTCGAGGTGGTTGAACGCGCCGTGGTGTCCCAGATTCGCTTCGAGGGCAACCGCAGCGTCCGCCGTCGCCATCTCGAGGACGTGATTTTGCTGTCGGAAGGCGATGTCGTGACCGATTCGCGGTTACGCTCGGCGCGCAACGCGATTGCATCCGAGTACGAAGAGCGCGGCTACCCCGATACCGAGGTTTCGTCGCGCGTTGAGGAAGACGACGACGGACGCCAAACCGTGGTGTTCGAGATCTCCGAGGGGTTTCGCACCGTCATCCGCGAGATCGAGTTTTCCGGGAATAGCTTCGCGTCGGCGAGCACCCTGCGCGGCGTGATGGAGAGTCGGCCGCAGTCGCTGTTCAATCGTGGGATCTTTCAGGAGGGCCTGCTCGAGCAGGACCGGCGGCAGATCGAGCAGTACTATCGCGAGCGCGGCTATATCGACGCTCGTGTCGTCGATATCATCACCGAGATCGAGCGCGATGAGGAAGACGAGCGCAACTACGTCACCTTGAGCGTGTTCGTTGAGGAAGGGCAGCGCTGGACGTACGGCGGGATGGAGTTTCAGGGCAATACGCTGTTCAGCGACGAGCAGCTCAGCGACCGCTTGCGGCTCACGCCTGGGAACGTGCTCAACCAGCAACGGCTCGAGGCCGATTTTCAGCGCGTCGCCGACCTGTACTTCGAGAACGGCTATATCTTCAACGAGATCAGCCGCGACGAGATTCGCGACGAAGAAGAGCAGACGATATCCTACCGGGTGAACATTGTTGAGCGCGACCGGGCGCGCATCGAGAACATCGTGATCCGCGGAAACGAAAAAACACGCGACCATGTCGTTCGGCGCGAGATCCCGCTTGAAGAAGGCGAGGTGTTCAACGCCGCGCGCGTTCGCCAGGGCATGCAGAACCTCGCGAATACGCAGTACTTCTCGAACGTTGTGCCGGAGACGCCGCAAGGCAGCGCCGAGGGCCTGATGGACTTGATCGTGAACGTGGAGGAGGGCAACACCGCCGATATTCGGCTCGGTGTTGCGTTCGGCGGCAGCGCCGACTTCCCGGTCTCGGCGCAGGTGCGTTGGCAGGACATAAACTTTCTTGGACGCGGGCAGACCGTGGGAGCCGAGATCAACGCTTCACCGGTCAGTCAGCGCTTCAGTGCCAATTTTCAGGAACGCTACCTCTTCGGCCGGCGATGGTCGGGGGGGCTGAGTGCCTCGGTCGAGCGCTCGGTGCGCTCCAACGTGCGGCAGCTCAGCGACGAGACCGACGACGCGCCGGCGCCGTATAGCTCGGAAGACGAGTACGACGACGCGGGCGGCACCTTTCGGGCTCCGATTCCCGACCAGTACCTCATGGACTACACCGCCTGGAACGTCTCGTTCGGAGGTAATACCGGCTACCGTTGGTCGACACGAGCCGGACGGCTGAGCGCGCGCACCTCGCTTCGCACCAGCGCCGAGTATATCGATTACGATCGCGACATCTATACGCCGTTCAACGAGGCAACGCGCGAGAACTGGCAGCGCTGGCGCTTTGTGAACCGCTGGGGCGTGGGCACGCAGCTCGACAGCCGCGACCTCGTGATCAGCCCTTCCACCGGGTTCAACCTTAGCCAAGACGTAACCTTCGCGGGCGGCGTCTTCCGGGGGTCACAGCACTTCATCAAGACCGAGAGCAAGGCGGAACGTTTCTTCACGCTGTTCGATATTCAGGTGTTTGAGAACTGGGCCTGGAAATGGGTGCTCGGCGGACAAACCAAGCTCGACTTGATCTACGACTGGCCGGAGGGGCTGATACCCTCGGAGTATCGAGATCGGCCGGAGCGCTGGATCTCGGACTCGAACCTGTTGTTTCTCGACGGTATGTTCAACGCGCGCGGCTGGACCGGCCGGCGCGGCGACCGCGGTCGCGCTCTCTGGAACAATTGGCTGGAGCTACGCATGCCGCTCGCCGAACAGATCATCTGGCTGGACGGCTTCATAGAGGGCGCAACGCTACAGGAGGAGCCCGGTGACATTCTCGACGTAGACGCGGAAGACTTCCTGTTCAGTACCGGATTCGGGCTGCGCTTCACGATTCCGCAGTTTCCGATTAGGCTGTATCTTGCACGTCGCTTCACGGTCGACGACGGCGACGTGCAGTGGGAAGAGAGCACCGGCCCGTTCGGCTTCGACTTCGTGTTCTCGATCGGGACCGAGCTGTTTTAGGTAAGGAGATAGCAAGCGATGGTAAGGAAGGCAATTGTTCTCGCGGCGCTGCTTGCGATGCTGACGACCGCAGCGGTTTCGGCCAATCAGCTGAGCACGGTCGGTGTGGTTGATGTGCAGCAGGTGTATAACAACTTTTATCGTGAATCTCGCCAGGTTCGCGAGCTCGAGAGCTTGCGCGACGAGTACCAAGAGGAGATCGACGGCTACCTCGATATGCTCGAAGAGCTGCGCGACGAGCTTGCCGATGCTCGTGACGACAACGATCGAAGCCGAATCGGAGAGCTTGAAGAAGAGGTTGAAGAGCTTGAGGTCTTTGTCGATGAGCTCACCCGGCGGCGGCGGCGGCAGTTGGAGCGTCGCCAGCAGAGCGTCATCAGCGACGAGTTTTTCGAGGACCTGCAGCAGGCGATCGTATACGTAGCCGAGACCGAGGGCTATACCATCGTGCTGCGCTCGGATGCCGACGGCCTGCAGTGGTGGAGCTCGGTTGTGGATATCAGCGACGAGGTGGTCGATCGTCTGCGACGCACGCGCTGATTGTTTCACCGCGTTTGATCTCTCGGCGCCCAGTACGAGGCGCCGAGGCTGAAGAAAGTACAGCGCCGCATGTCGCAAAACGCTACGTCGGACAACACCCCAATGATGCAACAGTACGCGCGGATCAAGTCTCATCATCGAGACGCGGTGCTGTTTTTTCGGCTCGGCGATTTCTACGAGATGTTCAAACAGGACGCGGTCGAGGTCTCGCGCCTGCTTGGGCTCACCCTCACGCAGCGCAACGGCACCCCGATGTGCGGGATTCCGTATCATGCTTCGCGCGGCTATATCGCACGACTTATCAAAGCGGGTAAGAAGATCGCGATCTGTGAACAGGTACGGTTTCCGGAAGGTGGCAAGGGGCTCGCCGAGCGCGAAGTGATCGAGGTGATCACGCCGGGAACCGTAACCGAGGAGGACTACCTCGAGGCGGGAGCCGCGAACTACCTACTTGCGATCGCGGCGGCTCGCGACACGGTCTCAATCGGGTATATCGATCTCGCGACCGGCCGCTTGTGTCTTACCGATTGCCCGATCGAACGTATCGAGGAGTACGTACGGCGGGAGGTCGCGCGTCTACAACCGCGCGAGGTGCTGCTTCAGGAAAGCCTTCTCGAGCGGCTACCGTACGGCGAGGAGCTGTTCGAGGGCGGGCTCGTCAATCGCTATCCCGACTGGGCGTTCGACCTGGAGGCGTCGGAGCGCGACCTCTGCGAGATGCTCGGTGTTGTAAACCTCAAGGGCTTCGATATAGAGCCGGGTTCCCCGGTTCTGGCCTCGGTCGGCGTGCTGCTCGAGTACGCGCGTGACAACCTCAAGAGCTCGTTGCCGCAGCTGCGCGACGTAGTGTGGTATCGCGACAACGAGTACGTGGTGCTCGACGAAACAACGCAGCGCAATCTTGAGCTTACCCGCAACATGCTCGACCGTAGCTCCTCGCATACGCTGTGGTCGGTGGTATCCGATACCTGCACCGCGATGGGAGCGCGCCGGCTCCGGACCTGGCTGTTGTACCCGCTTCTGAACCGCGACGCGATCACCGCGCGGCACGACGCGGTGGAGCGCCTCTACCACAACCAGCTGCTGCTGCAACGGGTGCGCGAGCAGCTCTCCTCGGTACTCGACCTCGAGCGCCTTGCGGCGCGCGTGGCGGTAGAACGCGCCCATGCCAAGGATTTGGTTGCGATTCGAAACACCCTTGCGGCCGCGCTCCAGCTCGACCGCGTGCTGGTAGAGACGCTGGGAGAGGAAGACGCGGTGTTTGCGGAGCAGCACCGCGAACACGCGGGCGCCATACGCGAGCGGTTGCAACTCGCGCTGCTCGATGAACCCTCGATCCTGCTCACCGAAGGAAACATGATCCGCGACGGGTGGAGTTCCGAGCTCGATGAGCTTCGTGAGCTGCGAGACAACAGCAAGGCGGTGCTCGATCGCTACTTGCTCGAAGAGCGCGAGCGTACCGGCATCAACGGGTTGCGCTTGCGGCATAACCGGGTGCTCGGCTACTACTTTGAGCTCACCAAGAGCAACCTCGGCGCGATCCCTGAGCACTTCATCCGCCGACAGAGCCTCGCGAACGCCGAACGGTTCACCACCGAACGGCTCGGTGAGCTCGAGGACGCGCTGAACTCGGCGGCCGAGCGCATCGTTGAGCTTGAACGTAGCCTGTTTCTGGCGCTGCGCGGTGAGCTTGCCGAGCAGCTCACGGTGTTGTACGCGCTCGCCGACGCGCTGGCGCACCGCGACTGCGTGCAGTCGCTCGCGTTTACCGCGACGCGGCGCGGATATACGCGGCCCCAACTCAACGAGGGAACCGAGCTGAAGATCACGAACGGGCGCCATCCGGTGGTGGAGGCGTATCTGCCGGCCGGCGAGTTCGTCCCGAACGATCTTACCCTCGGCGTCGACGGAAAGAGCTTCGCTTTGATAACCGGGCCGAACATGGCCGGTAAGTCTACCTTTCTGCGACAGACCG
Organism: Spirochaetaceae bacterium; assembly: GCA_003552185.1. GTDB lineage: Bacteria > Spirochaetota > Spirochaetia > DSM-27196 > SLAA01 > B1Sed10-166. Next base: position 40,923 of record PUOW01000187.1, on the reverse strand, counting down.
CGTTAATTGTGTTGCTCGCGCAGGCCGGCAGCTTCGTGCCGGCGGAGGAGGCCGAGATTGGATTGGTCGACCGTATCTTCTGCCGAGTAGGGGCCGCGGACAACCTCGCGCGCGGCGAGTCGACCTTCTTAGTTGAGATGAACGAGACCGCGAACATTCTCCGCAACGCCGGTGCGCAGAGCCTCGTGATCATGGATGAAGTGGGGCGGGGGACAAGCACGCGCGACGGTTTGGCGATCGCGTGGGCGGTCTCGGAGTTTCTCGCGGACCGCACTCGCTCGCGTACGCTGTTTGCGACGCATTTTCACGAGCTCACCGAGCTGCAAGAGGACGGAGTCTTCAATCTCTCTCTCGCGGTGGCGGAGCAGAACGGCGAGGTGGTGTTTCTCAAGCGCGTGAGGCCGGGGCCCTCGAGTCAGTCGTACGGCGTACAGGTTGCGCGGATCGCGGGGTTGCCGAACGAGGTGCTGCAGCGTGCCTACGACTTGATGCAGGACGGCTTGCTCGGCGATTCGGCGGCGGGCATTCGCTCCGCGCTCGAGCCTGCGCAACGGCCCGGAGCCTCGAGCGGCTCGGGCCGCCCGGGCCGCTCGGGAGGCCCCGACTCGAGCAGCTCGAACGAAACCTCGGCCGGCCGCCGTTCGCAGTCGGAGCTGTTTGATACCGGTGATATGCTCATGAGCGAGCTCGAAAACCTCAAGCTCGAGGCGATGACGCCGCTCGATGCGCTCAATCTGCTCGCGAAATGGCAGAAACGGATCGCGCCCGGCCGGCGCGATTGAATGGTGCGCCTCGGCGCCCAACGGGGCGCCGCCGCGCCGTGGTGCTACGCGGTGAGCCGGATTACCGCAGCGGCGACCGCTGCGCCCATCGCGAGGGCGCCGATCATGCCCGGACCTCGGAGGTTCCAGAACACCAGCTGCGCGATTGTTTGGAGAATCCAGGTTACGCCGTAGATCACGAGCAACGCGTGAACCGGCATCGCGGGCGGCTGCAGAACTGCGGTCATCAGCGCCGCTACGACAAACCATCCGAGATAGTTCGAGATCGGGACACCGAAGTAGCCGCCCCGGCGCTCCCAGCGCCAGAAGCCCCAGGTTACCATCTGAGGATCGAGGAAGAGGTCCCAGGCGGTGAACGCCGCCGCCGCGAGCAACACGAAGGCCGGCCCGGAACTCGTGCCGAGCACCGCCTCGGACACGGCCCAAGACGGCGGGAGCATCATAAGCCAGGCGAGCGGTACCGCGATCGGAACGTGCCCGATCTGCGGGCGCAGCCGCTCGGTGTAGACGTACCCGCCGAATGGGTATCCGGTTCGCGAACCGCTGAACTCAACCAACCACGCGAGCACAACCACTCCGCCTGCGGTCGCAACAGCGCGGGCAGGTCCCCAGTGCTCGAGCAGCAACGCGCCGACCAAGACGCTTTGCAGCAGAACGCCGAGCGAAATCGCGACCGGCTCACCGGCTGTGCCGCACAGCCGTCGGACGATCGGGAGCGATATCATCGTGAGCAGCCATAACACAAACAGCCCGGCCGTGATCGCGGTCAGTTCGGTGAGTACTGCCATCGGTCACGGTCCCAGGAGCTTCAGGCGGATAAAGGCGCGAATGAACGGCACCCACGGAACGGTCGACATGAGTTTGAGGTCCTCGAGCAGCGAGGTCTCCTCGTTGAGGAACCGAAGCACGCGATCGAGCGGATTGCGCTCGAACAAGCGCGTGAAGATCTGCTCGCTGAGCTCACCGCGGCGGTACAGGATCTGCAGCAGCATCGCGTCGAGCAACCGATACCGGCGCGGTGTTCGAGGCAGCGCAAACGGGTGCCCGTAGCGCTCGAGCGAGGCAACGATCGCGGACGAGTCGTGCTGAATGCGGTGAAACGCGAAACCGCTCGAGGCCTTTACACGGCCTCCCTTGGTGCCGGTGTAGAGAATATGCCGCCCGCCGCGTCGAGGAAACGGCTGGTCGGTCATCGGGATGACCCCACGCTCGTCTTCGAGGATGCGGTAGCTGTGTATGCCGAGCGTTTCTTCTATGTAGGTGCGCAGTTCGCGTTCGTACTCCTCCTGCGTGAGCAGGTCGGCCGAGAACAGGGTGTACTCAACGAGCGCACTGCGAGCCGAGAGCGGCAGGATATAGATGAAGCGCATCACGCCGTGTTGCGGTACGCGAAAATCGAAGAACCGAATTGCCTCCGGATCGAAGCAGTCTACATCGGTCTCGATGAACCACCCGAGAAAATGCTGCTTGATGAAATGGTAGCGCCGGGTGTCGACTGTGAACTGCTCAGGGATGATGAGGCTGTCGAACAGGTACCGTCCGCGTAGGGTGCGTCCGTCTACAACAAGCTCCGCGCCGTCCTCGGTATCGCGGGTTTCCTCGACCAAGCCTTGCAGGAAGGTAACGTTTGGGCGGCTCTCGATCAGTTCGTGCATGTAACGGTAGAACTCGATCCCGGGTATCATGCAGTAGCGATAGGGAGCAAGATCGTAGCGGTCGGAGTAGGTGCGGCTCACGAACTCCATCGTGTTCCAGCGGTGCTGTATCACCGGCTCGAGCACGAACTCGCGGTCGGTCCAGAAACACCAGGTTCTGTCGTTACTGCGTTTCGGGTCTCTGTCGATGATCGCGATCTCGGCGTCCGCGAGGGGGCTGTTGAGAAGGTGGTAGACAAGGCTCAATCCGGCTGCGCCGCCGCCGGCGATCAAATAGTCGTACTGCTCCATTGTTCGATAATATACGCCGTGTTTCGGAACCCGGTCAAACGAATCAAGCCCGTTTAGCCCGTTTAGCCCGTTTAGCGAAGCGCCGTGAAACTGAGCCCGGTATTAGCTAGTGAGGAGGCGCACTACGGTGTTCGGTAACCAAGGGGGGCAGGCAGTCGCCCGCGTGGGGCAGGTTCTATCGGAGTACTGTTTTCAACCCGTCTGCGCGGCCTGCGGCGAGCTCATCAGCACGAGCGCCGGGGTATCACTCGAGGGGCGATCGGACGAGCCTGTTCGGTTTTCGGAGCTCATGGCGCCGGCGCGTTCCGCCGGTGTCTGCTCACACTGTTTACGCGCGCTTCTCGATGAGTTGCTGCCGGCCGCCCATGCCGGGCCCTCAGCCGGGCCGGCGGCCGGGGACGAGACGTACGCTCGCTGTAGACGCTGTAGTCGAACCTTGATCTCGGAGCATGAGCTGTGTTCCGGGTGTCGGGCGACCGAGTTCGCGTTTGTCGAGGCCTACGCGCTGTTTGAGTACCGCGGGCTCGCGCGCAAGCTGCTGTGGCTGTACAAGTTCGAAAACCACAAACCGCTTGCGCAGCTGTTTGCGGCGCTGTTGTATCACGCGCGCCTGCGCGGGCGGTTCCCGGCGACGGTTGTGCCGGTGCCGGCGCAGCGGCGGGCGAGGGCGCGACGCGGATGGGACCAACTCGAGGTGATCACGCGCAGCCTCAGCAGGCGCTACGCGGTTCCGGTCGCGCGTGCTCTGAGGCGAGCGCGTGGAAAGGCGTCGCAGAAGCAGCTCGGACGGGAAGACCGTTTCGCGCAGGCCGCGTTGCAGTACCACGTCGCTTCCTCAAGAATCCGCGGAGGCGCGCTGCCGATAGGCGAGACAATCGTACTGCTCGACGACGTGATTACTACCGGTGCCACCGCCTCGGCGTGCGCCGAGCTGTTAATCGATGCGGGTGCGGGGGGTGTGGAGGTCCTCTCTCTGATGATCCGTTGAGCGCGGCGTGGTCCCGGCAACGCGATCCGGCAGCGGCGCCCCGGGTAGCACCCAGGCATGCACACGCAGGCATGCACAGGCATGCCCAGGCAGGCATGCCCAGCTAGTTGACACAGTTGCGTCTCCCTTGGTACTCTACCTCGACACTCACACCTCTGCCCGTCCGAGGGAGTCGTTCAACGCCGAACGGACTCCTTTTTTTTGCTCAAGCGGTGTGATGCGAACCGCAGGCCGGTGAGGAGCCGGGCCTTGCATGAGCGGTGACGTTATGAGTAGAATTGAACAAGAGCTCCGGCGTGAGATCGAGCCGGTCATTGACGGTTTAGGGTTTTACCTTGTGGAGCTGAGGGCGTCCGAGTTGAAGGACGGCTTCCATGTGGTGGTGACGGTCTATCGGCCGGCGGGGGTAGACCTAGACGCGTGTGCCGATATCCACCGCACAATCCTTCCGCGTATTGAGCTGTGGCGCGATGCTCGGGATGTTCACCTGCAGGTGAGCTCGCCCGGTTTAGACCGCACGCTCAAAGACCACCGAGAGTATGCGATCTTCGCCGGAAAAAGGGTACGCGTGTTGCTGATCTCCGGTGACGAGTGGGTAAACGGTGTGCTTCGCGGGGGTGATGATGAATCCTGCAGCATTGAAACTGAAGACGGCATTCGTCGTGTGGCTTTCGCCGAGATTAGAAAGGCAAAGCTCGACGATTTCCGGGAGGTAAGGTAGGCGACATGAGCTCGGCACTCAGCGATGCGATCCGGGGGCTCGCGCAAGACAAAGGGATCTCGGAAGAGTTGATTCACCGCACGATCGAGGAGTTCTTGCTGGCGGCGTACAAGAAGACGTTCGGAACTTCCGATAATGCCGTGGTTCGGTTCGGGGACGAGGAAGGCGACGTAACGCTCTTTGCGCAGAAGCGCATCGTCGAAGACGTCTATGACCCGGTCACCGAGATCGAGCTCGAGGAAGCGCTCGAGCTGAACGACGAATGCGAAGTCGGAGACGAGCTGCTGATCGAGATCAACCCGCAAGACTTTGATCGAACCGCGATTCAAAGCGCGAAACAGCGTGCTAAGCAAACCTTGCGCGAGATCCAGAAAGACACCTTGTACTCCGAGTTCAAGGACAAAGTCGGCGAGATGATCATCGGGTACTATCAGCGCGAACGCAACGGCAACATCTTTGTTGACCTTGGAAAGACCGAAGGCATCCTGCCGAAGCGCTATCAGTCGCCGCGCGAGGTGTACCGCCCCAACGACCGCATCAAGGCCTTGATCTATGAAGTGAACAAAGCCGCGACCGGCTTGCAGATCGTGCTGTCGCGTACGCACACCGAGTTCGTGCGGCGCGTGTTTGAGCTCGAGGTGCCGGAGATCTACGACAAAACGGTTGAGGTCTACAAGATCGTGCGCGAGCCGGGGTACCGCACCAAGATCGCGGTGTACTCCAACAGGGAGGATGTTGATCCCGTCGGCGCGTGTGTCGGTATGCGAGGCGTTCGTATTCAAGCGATTGTGCGCGAGCTCGAAGGCGAGAAGATCGACATTCTCAAGTTCGACACTAATGTGCCGGAGTTTATTCGTAACGCGCTCTCCCCCGCTGAGGTCTCGCAAGTCGTGATCCTCGATGAGGCGAAGAAGCAAGCTCTCGCAATCGTACCCGAGTCTCAGCTTTCGCTCGCGATCGGGAAGCAAGGGCTGAACGTGCGGCTCGCGAACCGCCTTGCCGACTGGAATATCGACGTCAAGACCGAGGCTCAGTTCGCCGAGATGGACGTTGTTGCCGGGTCGAAGCGGGCGGTTTCGCAGTTGTTCGGCGACTACGACGGCGAGGAAGACGAGATCTCCACCGTCGCGGAACTCCCCGATATTCCCGAGCACGTGGTCGAGGCGCTGAAGGAGCAAGGCGTCGAGATGATCGAGGACCTCGTCGCGCTCGGCGAGAGCGGTCTCAAAGAGATCGAGGCTCTGTCCAATGAGGATGTCGAGCTTGTGCAGCAGATCGTTGCCGATAATATCGAGATCATCGAAGGCGAGGAAGACGTTGAGACTGCTTCCGAGGAAGAGCCCGAACCCGAGCCGGAGGAGCCTGCGCCGAAGACCGCTTCGGAGCGCGCCCGCGAGCGCATCGCGGCGGCCGAGCGCGAAGCGGCCGAGACCGGCGTCTCGCTCGAGGACGAGCAACAGGACTCGGATGCCGAGCCCGCCGCCGAGCTTGAACAGGACGAGGATGCGGGTGAGGAACAAGAGATCACCGAGATCGGGGAACTGCCTAATATCTCGGACAAGATCGTCGCGGCGCTCGAGCGACACGGGGTTGTCGAGATCGTAGACCTCCTCGGGCTCGAGCAAGACGAACTGCGCCGCATTGAAGGGCTCGATGAGGACGATGTAACTCAGATTCAAGAGATCATCGCCGAGAGTGTTGAGGTCATCGAGCAAGACGATGATGAAGACGAAGGAGTCTCGTCGTGAGATGAGACAGGCATAGAGAAAGGTGTGTTATGGCGGAAGACCAAGAAAAGAAAGAACAAAAGCCGAAAGCAACGCTGATCAAGCATAAGAAGGAACAGCCGCAGGCCGAGAAACCCGACGCTACCGGTGAGAAGCCCGAAAAGAAAAAGGTTCGGGTAGTCGTCAAGCGTAAGTCCAAGTCGGCGGCTCAACCCTCGGCCGAGTCAGAGTCCGCTTCCGCCCAAAGCACACCACACGAGGCCGAGCGCGCAGGCGGCTCGCCGGCGACCGGCGAACAGCGTCGCTCCGATCAACCCGCGGCTAAGGCCGGCGAACAGACCGGTGAAAAGGCCGGCGCCGAACCGCGATCCGAGGAGCGCGGCCGGCGCCGCGAGGCTCCCGAAGGACAAGCGCGTTCAGACGCTGCGCCGCAGGCACGATCCGCGCCGCGGGGCGACGACGCCGGCGCGCGAGGCGGTCGTTCCGGCGGCGGCGGGTACGGGGCGCGTTCCGGTGAGCGCTCGGGTCCGGACCGAGGAGCCGGGGGCACTGCCGGACGCGGCGGTCCTGCTCGCGGCGGAGGCGGCGCGTCCGGGCCTGCCGGCGGACCGGGACAAGGACGCGGAAGCGGCCCCGCACGCGGGGGATCCGGGCCTCGGCCGGGTGGTCAAGGTGGCCCCGGCGGAGCGGGCGGCGGACGCGGATACGGCGGCCCGGGTGGTCCCGGCGGTCGTGGCCCGGGAGCATCCGGCGGGCCTGCTCGCGGCGGAGACGGCGGAGCTAAACAGGGGCCCGCCGGTAAGCGCTTTTATCGCTCAAAGAAAAAAGAGTTTCAGTCCAAAAAAGAGCGCGAGCGCGAGAAGCAGATGCAGGTCAAGCAGCGCAAGCCTGTGGTGAAAGCCAATCCGGTGCCGAAAGAAATCGACATCATGGAGGTCATCACGGTAGCCGAGCTTGCCAAGAAGATGAACCTCAAGGCGTCCGATCTCATCGGAAAGCTCATGGCGATGGGCATGATGGTAACAATCAATCAGCAGATCGACGCCGAGACCGCCGAGATTTTGGCATCCGAGTACGGCTGCAAAGTGAATATCGTCTCGCTCTATGATGAAACGATCATCGAGACCGAGGATGATCAAGAGAGCGACCTCGAACCGCGCTCGCCGATCGTGACGGTCATGGGGCATGTAGACCACGGTAAAACAAAGCTACTCGATGCGATACGCGCCACCGATGTGGTGGCCGACGAGTTCGGCGGTATCACGCAGCATATCGGCGCGTACCAGGTCGAGATTCCGCAGGGCCGGCTCACCTTCCTCGATACACCGGGGCACGAAGCCTTTACCTTGATGCGGTCGCGCGGTGCGCAGATCACCGATATCGTTATTCTCGTAGTTGCCGCCAACGACGGCGTGATGCCGCAGACGATCGAGGCGGTGCATCACGCCAAGGAAGCGGGCGTCCCGATCATCGTGGCGATCAATAAGGTGGATCTGCAAAGCGCCAACCCCGATCGCGTGAAGCAGCAGCTTTCGGAGCACGACCTCGTCCCCGAGGACTGGGGCGGTAACACCATGTATCTCGAGGTTTCGGCTCTGAAGCGCGAAGGCGTCGAGGAACTGCTCGAAGCGGTTATGCTGCAAGCCGAGGTGCTCGAGCTCGTTGCAAACCACAACTGCAAGGCCGAAGGGAAGGTGATCGAGTCGAAGATCGATCCCGGTCGCGGTACGGTTGCCACGGTTTTGATCGAGCGCGGTACGCTCAGCGTCGGCGATTCCTTCGTGGCCGGGATCTATCCCGGTAAGGTACGCGCAATGTTCGACGATCGCGGCAACAAAGTTCAGAAGGCCACTCCCTCAATGCCGGTAGAGATTCTCGGTTTCACCGGGATCCCCGACGCGGGCGACCCGTTTCAGGTTACCGAGAGCGAAAAGGTCGCGCGTCAGATCGGCGATAAACGGCAGGAGCTCAAGAAGGTTGAGGTCGCAAAGAACGTGAAGAAGATCACGCTCGACAACCTCTACGACAGCATCCAGGAAGGCGAGATTCAAGAGCTCAAGGTCATCATCAAGGGCGACGTGCACGGCTCGGTAGAGGCTCTACAGTCTTCGCTCGAGCGACTCTCCACCCCCGAGATACGTCTCGCGGTTATACACGCCGCAGCCGGCGCGATCAACGAGAACGACGTGATGCTCGCGGCCGCCTCGAACGCCATCATCGTCGGATTCCACGTGCGGCCTACACCGCGAGCGGTTGCGGTCGCGGAGCAAGAAAAGGTAGAGATTCGCAAGTACAACATCATCTACGACGTAGTTGAGGACATCAGAAGCGCGATGGAAGGGATGCTGCGGCCGGACATCAGCGAAGAGGTCATCGGCCAGGTGGAGGTTCGCGATACCTTCAAGGTACCGAAGGTCGGCACGATCGCCGGTTGTTACGTTACCTCCGGCAAGGTACGACGCAACGCGCACGCGCACCTCATTCGTGACGGCATTCAGGTCTTCAGCGGCAAGATCGAGTCGCTGAAGCGCTTCAAGGACGATGCTCGTGAGGTCGAGAGCGGATACGAGTGCGGTATCGGGCTCGAGAACTACAACGATATCAAGGTCGGCGACGTGATCGAGGTGATCGAGTACAAAGAGATCGCGAAGAAGCTCGACGACGCCCAAAGCGGCAATAGAGCGAAGAGCGGCGGTGGCGAGTAGAACGGGGCGGTTCGATGTCTGAATGGCGGCTAAAGCGGGTCGAGAGCCAGTTGCTCGCCGAGCTCGGTTCGCTGATTCTCAGCGGCGAGGTTCGCGACCCGCGCGTGACCGAGCTCGTAACGGTTCTCGGTGTCTCGGTTTCAAAAGATCTGAAGCACGCGAAGGTCCGAGTGGGCGGTTACATGACGCCTGAGGCGCTCGACAAGGCCGTCCTCGGTCTCAATCACGCGGCGGGGTTCATGCAGGGGCGGATCGGGCGTAAGCTGAAATACAAGTTCACACCGCAACTGACCTTCATCGCCGACGCGAGCTTACGCGAGGGATACGAGGTCACCAAGAGGATAGAGGAACTCGATCAGTGAGCAGCTCGCGTGACGGGCTTGTGTTGTTGAACAAGCCGCCCGAGATGACCTCGTTTCAAGCGCTGAAGCCGGTGAAGCAACGACTGCAGACCGGGAAGGTTGGACACACCGGAACGCTCGATCGCTTTGCGGAGGGGCTGCTGATCGCGGCCGCGGGCGTGTGCTCTCGCTTCGCGCCCTACGTCACCGCACTGCCGAAAGAGTATCACGCCGTGCTGCAGCTCGGCACCGAGACCGAAACGCTCGACCCGGAAGGTGAGATAACCGCCACGGGCGCGCGGCCGAGTTTGGAGCAGCTCGAGCACGCCGCCGTCCGGTTTCGCGGCGAACTCATGCAGACTCCACCGGTATACTCCGCAATTAAACTCGAAGGGCGACGCGCTTCCAGTCGCAAACGCGCCGGCGGCGATCCTCGGCTCGAGGCTCGGCCGGTAACGGTTTACGAGCTCGAGCTCGGCCGCTACGAGATCGAGACGGGGCGCCTCGAGCTCAGACTGCGCTGTAGCAAGGGAACCTATGTGCGAGCCCTCGCGCGCGATCTTGCGCACGCCGCCGGCTCCTGCGCGCACCTGTTGGCGCTGCGGCGAACCGCGGTCGGCTCGTTTCGGGTGGAGGACGCGGTCGACCCCGACGCGTTTGACCCGGAGCGCGATCTCGTCCCGCCGGCGCGCTTCCTCCCGAAGCTGGACGGAATCACGCCGCTGGTCGTGGACACCGAGACCGCCGGCCGGATGCTGCACGGGGCGGCGCTGGGCCGTCCGGCCTTTGCGACGCTGCGCGACTCGGTGAGCGCAGACGGGGTGTACGCGGCGCTCACTCCCGACGACCGTTTGGTAGCCGTGCTCGAGCGCCGCGACGGCGACTGGAGCTACCGGTTCGTGAGGGCCGGTGAGCCGTGAGGGTTATCGACTGGGTTTCGCTCGAACGTGGCCGGAATCTGCCGCGCGAGCCGGTCGCGCTCTCGGTCGGCGTGTTCGATGGAGTGCATCTGGGACATCGGGCTTTGATCGAGCGCATTCACAACTTCTCCGAAGACTCGGTTGCCACGGTGCTCACCTTTCGTGACAACCCGGCTCGCCGTCTGCGCCCGCAGACGTATCACGGCGATCTCGAGAGTTTCAATCGCAGACTCGAAAAGCTCGAGGCGCTCGGCGTCGCGGTGGTAATCGTAGCCGAGTTCGATGAGCGCTTTCGTAACCTCAGCGGTGAAGCGTTTTTGGACGCTCTGCGTGCTGCGCTCGAGCTGCGCTACCTTGCGGTCGGCAGTAACTTTCGCTGCGGCCGCGATATGACGATGAGCGCGCAGGATGTCCGCCGGTATCTCGAGGCCTACGGCGTTCGGGTTGACATCGCCCCCCCGGTCGTCGATAATGAACTGCAGCTACCTGTAAGCAGCACCGTGATCCGGCGCGCCGTGCTGGACGGTGATCTTAACCGTGTGCGTCGCCTGTTGGGGAGCAATTTCGAACTGGACGTCGCCGATGCAGCGCTCCAACAGAACCAATCCGAGTGTTGGATGCGCAAGCACGACTGCAGCCAGGTGCTGCCGCACGCGGGGGTGTTCGAGGTTGAGCTGCGCTGCGAGGGCGATTCCTGTCGCGATATAGTAACAATAACGGAAAACCACCTACGGTGGTCACAGCAATGCAATTCCACGAATCGTATTCGATTCTTACGGCAACTCAAATCGCATGAGCAATAAGGAGAGAGAATAGATGCCGCTCAGCAAAGAGAAGAAGCAGGAGATTATCACCCAGTTTGGCACGGGCGAGAAAGACACCGGTAGAACCGAGGTTCAGATCGCGATGCTGACCGCCCGCATCGAAGAGCTCACCGGGCATTTTAAAGATCACAAGAAGGACCATCATTCCCGCCGCGGCTTGTTGAAGCTCGTCGGTCAGCGACGACGTCTCCTGAAGTACTTGCGCCGCCGGGATCTCGAAGGCTACCGGAGCCTGATCAAGCAGCTTGGGCTTCGAAAGTAATTGGAAAGTAGAACATGAGGATTGTAGAATAATGGAACGTATCTCAATGAAACTCGGGGAACAGGAACTGATCCTGGAAACCGGAAAAATGGCCAAGCAGGCGAACGGCGCGGTGTTCGCGACGTTCGGCGGGAGCGCAGTGCTCGCTACGGTCTGCTGCGGCAGCAAGATCGAGGAGCGCGACTTTGTCCCGCTCCAGGTCGAGTATAACGAAAAATACTACGCCGCCGGTAAGATTCCCGGGGGCTTTCTGAAGCGCGAAGGTCGGCCGAAGGACAAGGAAATACTGGTCTCACGGTTGATCGACCGCCCTATGCGGCCGCTGTTTTCGAAGATGTTCAAGCGCGAGATTCAGGTTGTACCCACCACGGTATCGGCCGATCAGTCCAACCCGCCCGACGTTGTCGCGATGGTAGCGGCTTCGGCGGCCGTGCATATCTCTGATGTACCGTTTGAGGGTCCCATCGGGGCGGTGCGCGTCACGCGGCTCGACGGTGCGTACCGTATTAATCCCACCTTTGAGGAGATCGAGCGCGGTGAGCTCGATATCATTGTGGCGGGAAGCGAACACGGCATCATGATGGTAGAGGGTGGCGCGCATCAAGTTTCGGAAGAGGTGATGCTTGGCGCCATCGAGGCCGCACGCGGTCCGATCGCGGAGCTCTGTCGTATGCAGGACGAGCTTCGTGCAAAGGTTGGAAAAGAGAAGCTGCCGCTCGTGGAGGAACCGGAAGAGCTTCCGATCGCCGACAAGGTTCGCGAGTACCTGCGCCCCAAGGTGGCCGAGGCAACCTTTGTCGAGGGTAAGTTCGCTCGCTCAAACGCATTGAAAGCCGTCGCCGAGGAAGCACTCGAGCAGTTCCGAAACGAGATAGAGGAAGAAGACGAGCCGAAACTCAAGAAGATCTGTGAGGACGTGGAGCGAGAGGTTATGCGCGGTGCAATCGTCGAGCAGAAGAAGCGCTGCGACGGTCGGGGACCCGAAGACATCCGCGATATCACCAGCGAGGTCGATGTGCTCAGTCGTACCCACGGTTCGGCTCTGTTCACGCGCGGCGAGACTCAGGCGCTCGCGATCACCACGCTCGGTACGGTCTACGACGAACAAATCATGGACGACCTCGAAGGCGATCGCCGCGAGCACTTCATGCTGCATTACAACTTCCCGCCGTTCTCGGTCGGTGAAACCGGCCGACTCGGCACCGGCCGCCGCGAGATCGGGCATGGGCACCTTGCGCACCGAGCGCTCGAGAATCTCATTCCCAATAAAGAGAATTTCCCGTATACGATTCGCGTCGTTTCCGAGGTCCTGGAGTCGAACGGCTCGTCCTCGATGGCGACCGTCTGCGGCGGGTCGCTGTCGCTCATGAACGCGGGCGTTCCGATCGAGCAGTCGGTAGCCGGAATCGCGATGGGCCTGGTACAGGAAGGCGACACCACGGTGGTGTTGTCCGATATCCTCGGCGAGGAAGATCACCTCGGCGATATGGACTTCAAGGTCGCGGGCACCAAAGATGGGATCACCGCGTTCCAGATGGATATCAAGATCTCGAACGTAAGCCAAGAGATCATGAGCACCGCGCTCGAGCAGGCGCGTCGGGGTCGGATGCATATCCTCGAGAAGATGAACGCGGTGATAGAGAAGCCGCGTGACGTTCTCTCGGAGCACGCACCGCGCATCCTGAGCTTCAAGGTCGATCCCGAGAAAATCGGCCTTCTTATCGGTCCCGGCGGCAAGACGATCAAGAGTATACAGGATCGCCACGATGTGAAGGTAAGCATAGAGGACAGCGGGCTCGTTACGGTGTACTCAAAGGATAAGCCCGGCGCCGAGGAGGCACAACAGGCGTTCTTGGCACTACTCGAGGAGCCGGAGGTCGGCAAGACGTACGACGGCGTGGTGAGGCGCATCGTCGATTTCGGTGCGTTTATCGAGTTCCTGCCCGGCAAGGAAGGACTGTGCCATATCTCGAAGATGGCACCCGGTAGGGTGAACCAGGTCTCGGACGTGCTTCAAATGAACCAGGAAGTGCCGGTGAAGATCATCGAGATCGACAAGATGGGGCGCGTAAATCTGAGTCTCATCTATGACTCCGACGATGACTCGAGCGGAGGCGGCGACCGAGATCGCCCGAGCGAAAGCCGGGGGCGTGACGATCGGGAGCGCTCGCATCGTGGAGGCGACCGAGGCGGACGCGGTGATCGTGGAGGTCGCGGCGGCGACCGCGGAGATCGAGGTGGACGCAATAGACGCGACTGAGGCGGTACCGTACCGCTGTGAGCCCGGGCAGCATCCCGAGTACGCCTCGGCGGATGCTGCCGGCGCCGATCTCAAAGCCGCCGAAGAGGTGGAGCTGGCGCCCGGCGATCGGGCTCTGGTTCGCACCGGGGTCTGGATCGCGCTGCCGTCGGGCTACGAAGGGCAGGTTCGCCCGCGGTCCGGAATCGCGTGGAAGCACGGCGTCACCTTGCTCAATACGCCCGGTACCATAGATTCCGACTACCGCGGCGAGATAAAAGTACTAGTCATCAATCACGGGAGTGAAACCTTCACCGTGACGCGGGGTGACCGCATCGCGCAGTTGGTGGTAGCTCCCGTAACGCGGGCGAGATTCGAGCGGCAGGATGTCTTGCCCGAGTCGGTACGCGGAACAGGGGGCTTCGGCTCCACCGGCGTATAGCCGGGCGGTGAAGACCCATATGGCCGGTCGCGGCTACGGAGTAATCTACCGATACCTAACTCGAGAGTTTCTGCTCGGGTTCGCCGTAGCCTTTCTCTTTTTCTTCGTTATATTCTTCGTCAACCAACTGCTGCTTCTGGCCGAGGATATCCTCACCAAGAACGTGCCCGCGCTCGATGTTGCGCGGCTTGTGTTCTATTCCTTGCCGTCGATCATCGCGCTCGCATTTCCGTTCGGCGCGCTCGTCGGCGCGTTGTTAAGCGTCGGGCGGCTCTCACAGGACAACGAGTTCCTCGCGATCCGGGCGGCCGGAATCTCGCTGACGCGGGCGTTTATTCCTTTTGCGGTGCTTGGTTTGGCGTTCTCGTCGGTTTCGTTCGTGATGAACGACTACTTCCTTCCGGTCGGAACCATCAACTTCGCCAGACTCTATCGCGAGTTACTGTACTCCAATCCGGATCTCGAGCTCGAGTCCAACAGCGTCACCGAGTATCAAGACAGTATTATCGTAACCGGATCGGTTGAGGGCAACCGCATAAGCGACCTCGTGATCATAGATCGCGACGGCACCGACGACCGCGTGATCCTTTCACGCTTCGCACGCCTGCGGCCGGAAGAACACGGCGCCGGCGTGGTGTCGCTCGAGTTAGAGGGCGTTACCACGCACGAAGCGAAACGCTCGGGTGAGTTGCGATATCAGTATTCGCACTCCGACCGGATGGCATACCATATTCTGCTCGGCGATATAACGCTCGCGATGCGCTCTCCGGGACCTCGTGAGATGAGCTCATACGATCTCGCGCAGGAGATCAACGAGAAACTAGAGCGCCTCGACCGGCAGCGTCGGGAGCACCGGCAACGCGTTGAGGAGCTGCAGGAGCGCCTACAACGGGAGGAGGGTGAGCTCGAGGAGATTCGCCGGCGTGCGGCCGAGCCCATTGAACCCGAACCCGAACCCGAGCTCGAGCTCGAGGACGATCTGAAGATCAAAGAAGCGGTGCGCGAGGCTGCCGAGCTCGAGAGCGCGGTGGAACGAAGCCGGCGCGAGCTCGAGCGGGAACGCGGCCGGACCTTTTTCGATCGCAGCTTGCAGCTGTACCGGATAGAGTTTCACAAGAAGTTCGCGATCCCGTTCGCGTGCTTTGCGTTCGTGATCTTTGCGTTTCCGGTGGGCGTTGTCGGCGGTAGGCATGGACGATCGATCGGGTTCGGTATCGGGCTGTTCATCGCGGTATTGTACTGGGCGCTGATTCTCGGCGGGCAAACCTTCGGCGTGGAGCCGCCGTACCTGTCTCCGGTACTCGCGATGTGGTTCCCCAACATCTTGGTAGGGGCTGTCGGCGCACTGGTGTTTTTCGCGGTCGTCCGCCGGTGAGTGTTGTATGATCGTTACGCTTGATCGGTTCATCCTGAAGCAGTTGCTCACCGGTGTTTTCGTGAGTTTGAGTTTCTTCGTGCTGCTGCTGCACGTGATCGAGCTCTTCGCGAATATCGGCAGGTATCTCTCGCTCGAGATTCCGGCGGCGGCGGTTCTGCGGGTGCAGCTGCTGTACCTCCCGAAATCGATCTCGCTTGCGTTGCCGCTTTCGGTGCTGTTCGGCGTCAGCTACACGCTCGGGATCATGTATAGCAGAAACGAGTTGATCTCGGTATTCGCCGGCGGCATGTCGCTACGGCGCTTTGTGGCGCCTGTCCTCGTTGCGGGCGCCTTGCTTAGCGTGCTCGGCTTTCTGTTCGAAGAGGGCGTGGTAATCGAGAGCTATCGGCGGAAAAACACCTTACAACGAGAGTTGCTGCAGGCGCATCGCGATTTCAGCAATCCGGACGTGGCGGTTTTGGGCGACGCAAACCGTGTCGTGTATATCGCAGATTTTTACAACGCCGATCGCCGAACCTTGTCGGGACTGCTCGTTGTGGTGCGCAATCGCGCCGGGGAACTCGAGGAGCGCATCGACGCGGCCTCGGCACAATGGACCGGCGAGTATTGGGAGTTTAGCGAGGCGAAGCGATATCTGCGCGCCGGTGACGACGGTCGGCGGTTCGAGCGTGAGGAGCACGAGCGGTACAGCGACCCGCGGTTTGATACCCCGCCACGGGTGTTCGCGCGCGTGACGCGAAATGTCGGAGAGATGCCGCTCGATGAAGCGCACGACTGGGTGGAGTCGCTGCGGGAAGCCGGGCTGCCGTACCGTCGGCAGGCGAGTGAGCTGTACGAGCGCTACGCGTTCGCAACGACGCCGTTCTTGATGGCGTTGTTCGCAACCGGGGTGGGATCACGACTGCGAAAGAATGTGTTACTCGGAAGTCTGCTTACCTCGGTTTCGCTGGGGGTGGTGTACTACGTAGCGCGTATGGTCTTGAATCTCCTTGCGGTTTCCGGTAGCGTTGAGCCGCTGTGGGGAGCCTGGGCTCCGGTGCTGGTGTTTCTGGGTCTCGGTGTGTTGATGTTCCGTCACGCCCGCACCTGAGGCGGGAGCCGAACCTCGGATCACGCGTCGTACAAGGCCGTGCTGCGCCGCGTTGTAGGCCGCCCGCTTCGCCGGTTCCGTTTCGCCGGTCCGGCTTAGCAGGTCCGGCTTAGCAGGCCTTGCGGGTCCCCAGCGCGCAGCGTAATGTTGTTCCATCTAAGAGTGAGTAAAGCGATTGTTTAGCATCCATCATCAAGACGCGGGTTGCGCGGCTCGCACAGGCGAGCTCGTGTTGGCTCACGGTGCGCTGCGGACTCCCGCGTTCATGCCGGTCGGCACGGCGGGTTCGGTCAAGGGCTTAGAACCGAGGCAGGTTGCGGAGCTCGGCTTTCGGTTGATACTCGGCAATACCTATCACCTCTACCTTCGGCCCGGACTCGAGGTGCTGGAGGGCTTCGGGGGGCTGCACGGTTTCACCGGGTGGCCTCACAACATCCTGACCGATTCAGGCGGCTTTCAAGTGTTTTCGCTCTCGCGGTTGCGTAAGATGCGCGACGACGGCGTAGAGTTTCAGTCGCACATCGACGGCTCGCGGCACCTGCTGACGCCCGAAAAGGTGGTTGAGATACAGCGAGTGTTCGGCAGCGATATTCAGATGGCGCTCGATTACTGCACCGGGTTCGAGGTGGATCGCGCCGAGGCCGAGCGCGCGGTGCGTATCACTACCGACTGGGCCAAGCGTGCCGCAGAGGCGTGGCGGGCGATCGAGACGGGGTACCAAGGCCGGCTGTTTCCGATCGTCCAGGGTAACTTTTACCACGACCTGCGTCGGGAGAGCGCGAGCGCGATCTGTGAGCTTGATCTGCCCGGAATCGCGATCGGCGGGTTATCGGTCGGCGAACCGTTCGAGGTGTTCGCGGAATTCGTGGCTGAAACCGCAGCCGTGCTCCCGCGCGAGAAACCGCGCTACGTCATGGGCATCGGAACCGCAGAGTATGTCTTGACCGCAATCGAGCATGGGGTTGATATGTTCGACTGCGTCTTTCCGACCCGCGCCGGACGGAACGGGCTGGCATTCACCGACCGCGGGCGGGTGGTGTTGAAACACGCCGCGCACGTGAACTCACACGAAGCTATAGAGCCCGAGTGCGACTGCGAGACCTGCCGAACCTACTCGCGGTCCTATCTGCGCCACCTCTTCAAGGCGGGCGAGCTGCTCGGGCCGGTGCTTGTGAGCCGTCATAACCTCCGCTTCATGAGTCGTGTTGTGGAGCGGGCCCGCGAGGCGATCGAGCGCGATGTGTTTCCATCGTTCAAGCAGGCCTTTCTCGAGCGCTACAACGCCGGGTCTCAAGAGAACGAGCGGCGGTTCGAGCTCCACGGAGGGCTGGGTGAGTAAGCGACCGGCGGAGGAACCGTCTCTTCGCAGCAGCACGATCTCCACCGTGGTGGTGATGGTTTCCACCTTCGCTTCTCGGCTGCTTGGGTTTGCACGGATCGCGGTGATCGGAGCGGTGTTCGGAGCCTCGGGTGAGGCGGATGTCTTGAATCTTGTGTTCAATATTCCTAACAACTTAAGAAAACTTCTCGCCGAGGGGGCGCTTTCTTCGGCGTTTATACCGGTTCTTTCGCAGGAGATCGTGCGCGATCCCGACGGCCCGAAGCCTCGAGCCTTGGTGCGGAACATCCTGGCGTTACAGTTTGTGATACTTCTACCGGTGCTGGCGCTCTCGGTGGTGTTCGCGACACCGATCATCAACACGATTCTAGACTTCCCGGAAGCCGCGCGACAGGCACTCGCGGCGGATCTATTCCGATACCTGATCAACTACCTGTTGTTGATCAGCGTGAGCGCGGTGCTCGTCGGAACACTGAACGCGCATAACCGCTTTTTCGTGCCGGCGGTAATGCCGCTTTTCTTTTCGATTGCGGTGATCGTTTCGATCTTGACGCTGCATCGTCGGTTGGGGGTGTACTCTATGGCGGTGGGGGTGCTGGTCGGGGGAGTTCTACAGGTAGCGGTGCAGAGTCCGGCTTTTTTTCGCCTCGGCTACGATTTTCGCCTCTCGTTTCGCTTCGACAACCCCGAGTTCCGTCGCATACTGAGGCAATGGCTTCCGGTTGTGGCGGCGGCCTCGATCTTCACGATAAATCAGCAAGTGGCATTGTTCTTCGCGAGCGGTCTGGAAGACGGAAGCGGCTCCGCGATGACGAACGCGCTCACGTTTTGGCAACTGCCGTTCGGCATATTCAGCGCCTCGATCACGACGGTTCTATTTCCACGGATGAGTCGTGAGTTTGCGCAGAACGACACCGCGGGGTTGCGGCGATCGGTGGAGTACGGGCTGCGATACCTCTTTGCGCTGTTGATTCCCGCGGCGGTGATCTTAGCGCTACTTGGGCGCGAGATCATCGCGGTTGCGCTTCAGCGAGGGGCGTTCGAGGTCCAGTACACCGAGTTGGCGTCTCGGGTGCTCGTTGGGTACTGCTTTGGGTTGTTCAGTGTCGGGGCGTTTACCTTTCTCCAGCGGTTCTTTTACGCTTCGGGAGACTACAAGACACCCCTGCGCGTGGCGATAATAACACTAGTTGTAGATGTTGCGTTGTCGTTGTGGCTCAAAGAAACGGCGTTACGCGTTGTGGGGCTCTCGATCGCGAACTCGGTGGCGTTTACGCTCGGCGGGCTCTTACTGTTTCACGCCGCGTACCGCGCGTTGGGCGGGATCCCGTTGCGTGCTTTCGGGGTAACGGTCGGGAAAGCGGCCTTGACTGTGATACCTTTAGCGGCGTTCATCATTGCGTTTCGCGCGCTCACCGGCGAGTGGTGGGTACACGGCAGCACCCTCGCGAATTTCGGACGCCTGAGCGCGGTTGGGGTTCCCAGCGTCGCGATCGTAATGCTGATGTACCTGGCGTTGCGGGTTGAGTTCGTGCAAACTATGCTCTCGAGGAGAAAAAAACAGTGAGGCGGAACCTCTTCCGGGCTATCGTTGTAGCGGTGCTCATATTCCGATCGTTCGGCCTTCTCCCCGATGTGGTGCGCGCGCAAACGCCGACAGATCTCGCGGAAGCGCCGTGGGGCGACGACGACTGGGAAGACGTAGGACCGCGCGACGCAAACCCCGATCTTCGCGATACCGACGAGCCTGAGGACGGCGGCGACCCCGAGCCTGCGACGGACACCCCGGCCGAGGAGTCGCCCGCCGAGGCCCCGCCGGCGGATGAGGACGCGCCCGCCGACGAGGATTCGCCCGACGAGGATTCGCCCGACGAGGAGGCCCCGACGGAAGACGCGGTGCCCGAAGAGACTCCGACCGAGGATGCGCCCACCGAGGACGCGCCGGCGGATGAGGATGCGCCCACCGACGAGGTCGAGCCCGACGAGGCCCCACCCGATGATCCTGCGGGCGACGAGGCGGTTCTCGAGCATGGCGAAGACGATGAAGAGGATGCGCGTGTTGCGGAGTGGCGCGCGGCCCTGCTCTATGGTATCGACGATCTCGTAATAGAGGCACTGAGCGGCATGATTGCCGCCGAGCAAGACGGTCTCGGCGAAGAGACCGCGGCCATTCTCGAAGAGACGCGCAATGACGAGGTGCGCACGAAGGCTTTTGAGTATCTGCGCACGGTCGGCGATGCATCCGGGGCTGAGATTGCGCTCGAGATCTTGCAACAGGATCTCGACGGTGAGGTCGTTCGCGAAGCGGTGCGCTATCTGCGCGATGTTGAGCCCGACGACCCCGAGCAGGCTGAACGGCGGGCACCGGCGATGTTCGAGCTCATCACTACACGGTCGATCCGCACTGCTCAGGTCGCGGTGCGCGCGATCGGCGAGTTCGGGGATACCGATGAAGCCCGTGGCTTGGCCGAGCTCTTCAACGAGCTGCCGTCGGGATCGCAGCAACTGCAAGGCGAGATACTGCTTGCGCTGGGCGACATCGGTAGCGAAGAGGCGGTGCCGTTTCTGGTGCAGATTCTCGAAGACCCGATCTACGGCAGCGTGCTGAGGCGGTACGCTGCCGACGGTCTCGGGCGCACCGGCGATGAGCGTGGCCTGCCGGCGCTTCGCAGCGCCGCCGAGTCCGACGACACCGCGCTCAAAGCCTACGCGATCGGTGGACTTGCTCGCTTCCGCGACGACGAATCGGTTGATACGCTGCGACGCGCGATCCGCGACTCAAACCCGTTGGTGCGGCGCTTTGCGATCGAAGGACTCGGGCGCAACGAGGTAGAGGACGCAGTGCCCGCCTTGATCTTTCAGGTGCGTCGCGATCCGGATATGCAGGTTAGGACAGCCGCGGTTGGGGCGCTTTCAAAGATCGGCAACGATGAAGCGATTTCGTTCCTCCAAGAGCAGTATCGTAGCGCACGGACGCCGGTGGAGCTGCGGAACCGTATCGCGAACGCCCTGGTGGCGGACCACCTCGAGGATGCGACCGGTGTGCTGCTTGAGGTAATGGAAGAGGAGTGGAGCACAAGTAATTCGCGCGTGCTCGACCACCTCGCGCGCAGGCTTTCCGAGACCGAGCACGATGCGGCGAGCGAGTTTTACGAGCGCTTACTCGAGCATCCGAACTTCGTGATGCAGATCTACGCGGTACGCGGTATCGGGCTCAACGAACTGAGCCGGTTTCGGGACGAACTCGAGCGGCGGGCCGAAGACGATTCGCACCCGGCGCTCAAACGCAGCGCGCAGGCGGCGCTTGAGCAGCTCGGGGCGTAAGCTCGGGGCGTAAGCCGAGCGGGGGAGTCGCGGCGGTGCTCGTTAGAACTCCGCGGCCGTTACGTCTTCAACGAGATAGTCGTATGTACGCTCGTTGATCTCGAACTGCAGATGGTCGCCGGGAACATGGTTGTATAGTTTGCTCCCGAGCGGTGAGAGGTAAGAGATTACCGCCTCCTCAGGGTTAGACTCCCACGGTCCAAGAATGGTGTATATCTCGGTCTCGCCGGTGCGGTTGTTTTTGAGCTGCACACGAGTTCCGAACGCAACAGCGTCGGCTTTGATCTCGTCGGGGCGCATCACCTCGGCGGTCTCGAGCTCCTCCTTCAGCCGGGCGGCGGTGGAGTTCAGGAAGTCTTGGCGCTCCTTTGCCGCCTTGTACTCCGCGTTCTCCTTGAGGTCGCCGAGCGCCAGCGCCGCGCTGATCTCTTTCGAGTTCTCGGGAACCTCCACTTCCTGAATATGCTGCAGTTGCTTCTGCTTAGCCTCGAACGACTTCGGCGTTGTAATGAAGCCGCGGCTTACGGTCTCGGTCTCCTGCTCGCCGTAGAACTTGAAGTTCGGGAAGCGGTCGAGAATAATCTGCTTGAGCTCGATGCGAATAGAGGGGTCTAGGTCCTTGACGTCGCTCACCAGAGTGTAGATCCGTGTCAAGGAAGCCTCTTCGGCCTCCGAGAGGAAGCGTGCAACGTGGCGGTCTTTGAACAGGAAGTTGTGAATCTGGCGGTTGAGCTTACGATTGTAGGTGGTATCACGCTTGTTGTCGATATCTCGATAGGTGATATCCAGAAGATGGATCATGCTTATCAAGACCTTTTCGAACGGGATTTCCATCTCCTGGAACCACGCATCCTGAAAGCAGTTCCGTACAAGCCAGATGTAAGGCTCCCGCTGGTCGCGATAGTTTGAGTACATGCGGTGAAACAACTCATGCAGCTTATCGACGTGGCCGGCGCGCTCGAGCTCGGTGATGATCTCGCGCGTGAGCGCGTACGGAAACAGCTGCACGTAGCGGTCGGGCCAGTCGGAAACCTTTCGGCGCAAGTTCTGGAGAAACTCTTTGCGAATCTCGCTGTTTTCGATTTTGCGGAAGATGTCCTCGAGGTCCGAGATCTGTTCGTAGAGCGATACAAACACGAGGTCGATATCGCCGGGATGGAGATACGGGAACCGTGCCACGATGCGTTTAACCAAAAGCAGACTCGAGATCGTGTACTCGTTTACGGTAGTGACGCTTCGTAGAAACCCTACGAAGTAGTCGAACATCTCGCGGAAAAACTGGCTGTCGGTTCCCTCGATGCCGCCTTGCTCGATGTATTCCAAAAACTCATCGATGGTCTTCACGCGGTCGAAGAAACTCTTCTCGGCCTTGAACTTGTTGAAGGTTTTCTCCTCGAACGAGATCGGCTGCTCGCGCACCATGTAGTGGTCGGGCTTGTCGGTGAGGTTGCCGAACTCTTGGTTGGTTTTCAGTTCGTTGCGAGCCTTTGCGCTCCAGGCGGTCCACTCGTTGGGGGTGAGTATCGAAGGCACGAGCTCGGCCTTGATGCGCTTGATATCGGCTGCGTTGCCGCAGCTCTTGATCACGGTGCGCAGCGTCCAGACTACGTCGGATTTCACCTTTTTTCGGAGCTTTTCCTTTTTCCAGATGCTCTTCAGTACCCAGAGATGGTCTTTCTCGAGAATATCCAACGAACTCACCGCCATCTTGAGCGACATCGAGTGCCCGCGCTTGCGTGCGAAATCGATCAAGACCGAGTCGTCGTCGATAGAACGGATGATGCCGACGCCCCAGGCACGGTGGTAGACGAAGTTTCCGGCGTCGAACGAGATGTGCTTCTCGAAATCGGTGATCGCGTCGTGAATGTTCCGCCAGCTCTGGTTGAGGTTGGAAAGTTTGACGTACTCCTCTAGGTGGCTGTGATGCGCGTACTTGCTGCGGTAACACTCAACGATCTCTTTCCGCGCGAACGGATTCTTCGAATCGTAGTTCAGGATGCGCTTGAGGAGCTCTATAGCGATGTCCCAGCGCTCGGTGTTCTTGAAATGCGGGTAAAGCTCCTCGAGCAACTGAGATGCCCGGTCGGGACTGATGGTTTTTGCGATCTTGCTCTCGGCGTGATAGAAGAACTCGGTTTCCTCGGGGGCGTAATGGATCAGCTTGTGCCAGACCTCGCGTAGATTGTTGAACGCCTTTTTGTTGATGTAGCGATGTAAGGCTTTCTTGTAGTAATCGATCGCCTGCTCGGTTTCGCCGAGCTCCTCTTTGCGCTCGGCCAGCCGGCGCACGATATCGGCTTCGTCGAAATCAACGCGGATCAGACGCTCCCACACTTCGTACATGTCCTCGAGCTGGTTTTCGTTGTTGTAGCAGTCGGCGAGTGTGCGGAGCGCGGCTTTGTTTTCGCCGAACTCGAGGATGCGGTTCGCGAGATACGCGACGATATTCCATTTGTGGTTGTCGGCGAAGATGTTGATGAGGGTCACCAGGTTGGTGTCGTTCACCGCCTGACGCGAGATATGCAAAATACCTGAGATGTAAAGCGCAATGATGCTGTTCTTGGTATGTTGCAGGTGCTCCTCGCACTCGGCGAGCACATCCTGCTGTCGGCCTTCCTCGCGCACCTGATCAAGGATTTCATCGAGCTCCTTGAAGTTATTTACGGTGTAGTTGTTCAGCGTGGCGCGGGTCCACTTCTCTTCGTTTAAGAGGCCGCTGATATCGGTAAGAGCCTGCTCTGCCATAATGTTCTGCTCCCCACTCAGGTAATGTAATGTTCGTACGTTTTCGGATCGATGCTGCGCAGCTTCAGCAGCACTTCATCGATCTTAGCCCGGTCTTCGCCGGTGTTGAGATAATGATCAATCAGCCAGAAATAGCGATTGATCAGCCGCGGTACCAACAGCTCGTTCCTGCCGCGTTTGTCGCTGTGCTCGCGCTCGAGAGCGTATATCGACTGCTTGAGCCGTCCATATTCGATTGAGCGCAGCTCACGCTTCACGGTAAACACCCCGTAGAGCACACCGTACACCGGCAGCCACTCCTCGAGCTCCGGTGATTCATAGCCTGCCTCGCGTAGTTTCGCGACCAGGCGGGTTATGAGTTCCGACTCGAGCAGCCCGAGGTCTATCCGGTGAGCCCCGAGAAAGAATGCCTCGCGAAAGAACGCCTTCGAACGTTGAATCTCGTTCACGAATGCGTAGCAGTCCGCGAGTTCGGCGTAGATCTCCGGATCGTCTTTCTTCTGCGATGCCGCTCGCCGCAACGTCTCGAGAGCGTTGTCGTACTCTCCCTTCCCCTTATAACATCGACCGATTCGCAGCAGTAGCTCAGAGTCGGCCTCAAATGATTCATCAAGCAGCTGTCGATAACGCTCGAGCGCGCTGTCGAACACATGCTGCCTGACCGCGTACAGGCATTTCTCGGAAGCCTCGCCGACGCGTTCCACGAAGTGATTGAACAAGCGCCACTGCGACACGAGATACTCAGCCTGCTCGAACCCGGTTGCGATCTCTTGTACCGCACGGCCTCGATCTCGCCAAAAATTGACGTACTTCAGCGCCGTGACAACCTCGGCATTGTCGAAATCGAGCGCTAACGCTCGCTCGATGCCCTCGGCCGCCTCCTCGAGATGGTGATGCTTGATTGCGTCATAGGCGTGGTTCAGCAATTCTTGGGTGTTTTCGTTACTCGCGACCGAGTCATGTGCGTGCATAGTATCCTATTATATTGTACCTGCTGATCGTAATCTTTTTCTTCGTTTCGAGTCAACGCCCCGCGTGTGGACCCCTGTGGGCCGCGTTTGCCTCGTATAATGGCGTCGCACGAGGTCTCATGACGATTTACACGCGTTTGTGCGTTCGGATATTATAGCAGAATGAGCGTAATTGTGGCACCGTCGGTTTTGTCGGCGGATTTTACCGCGGTCGGCGAGGCGCTGCAGCGCATCGAGCAGAGCGGCGCCGAGTGGGTTCATCTCGATGTGATGGATGGGCATTTTGTGCCGAACCTCACGTTCGGCCCGAAGATGGTGGCCGACGTGCGCGCGCGTACCAAGCTCCCGCTCGACGTGCACCTTATGATATCGGCACCCGAGCGTTCGCTCGTGCAGTACATCGAGGCCGGCGCCGATTTCGTGACCTTTCATATCGAGGCGGCGGTGCATGCGCATCGGCTGCTGCAGCAGATAGGCGCGCATGGGGTAGGGCGCGGTGTCGCCCTCGTTCCTTCTACGCCGGTAAACGTGCTCGAGCACCTGCTCGATGAGCTCGAGCTGGTCTTGATCATGACGGTGAATCCCGGCTTCGGTGGGCAATCCTTGATTCCGGAATGCGTCGAAAAGGTGCGCCGGGTCGCCGAGATGCGTCGGCAACGTAACGCGCAGTTTCGAATATCGGTCGACGGGGGTGTAAACCGTGAGAACGCCGAGCGGCTACGCGCCGCAGGCGTAGACGTCATGGTCTCGGGCTCGAGTTTCTTCAAGAGTTCGGAGCCTGCCCTCGAGGTGCAAACGCTTCAGGGGCAGCAGATTGCATAGCGCTCTGCGCAGCCGGACGCCTTTAGTTTAGCGGTAAGCGGTCGACACTGTAAGTGAGGCACAGTATGCAATTACGAGCATCGATGCGACGAGTGTTACGGGTGGGGACGATCGGCGCGATGGTACTAGCCGCGCTTCCCGCGATTACGTTGGAGCGACTTCCGGAGCGCGAGCGAGTGCGCGAGGCGGTTGAGCTGTTTCAAGCCGAGCGTTACCGTGACGCCGCCGAAACGTTTGCACGAGCAGCCGAGCGCGCAGCGGACGAGAACGAGCCGCAGCATGCCGCCGAGCTGTGGCTGTGGAGCGCCAAATCCTCGATCGCCGCCGAGGATCTCGCCGAGGCCGGCGCGAGGCTCGAGCAGGTGCGTCGCGAGTACCCCCGCAGCCGCGCCGCCGGCGAGGCACTGTATCACCAGGGGCGCGCCGCCTACCTCGAGCAGCGCTACGGCGAAGCGCTTCAACGGTTCGCCGCTTTTGTTGAAGAAAGTCCCGAGTCGCGGTTTCTCGGAAACGCGTATTACTGGGCCGGTGAGGCGCTGCTCGCGCTCGGGCATCTCGAGGAATCGCAGGCGATGTTCGAAACCGTGCTCGAGAGCTTCCCCGAGAGTTACCGGGCCGCTACCGCCGAGGCGCGGCTCGATCTCATGGAGCTACGGCGGCGTGATGCGTATTTTCGCCGGTTGCTCCGTTGGAGCCATGAGGAACAGCTCAGCCTGCTCGACGAGCTCGATCGTCGAGAGCAAGCGCTCGAGGAGGCCGTTGAGGAGTACCGGCTCACACTGATCCGGCAGGCCCCGAGTGAGTATCGCGAACAGTTACTGGAACTCGAGCATGAACGACGCGATCTCGAGCAACGGCTCGAGCAACGCGATCGCCGGCTCGCCGAGCTCGAGCAGGAGGTGTTTGAGCTTCGAGATGCGCAAGCGGCACCCGAAACCACGGTGCGAGCCTATCGGCGGCGTTTTGAAGCACTGGAGCTCAAGGCCGAGGCGTTGGAGATGCGCCGCCGGCTACTCAGCGAGTTGCTCGAGCAGCTGCCTGAAGACGAAGGTGAAAACAACGACGGCGAAGAAAACGACGGTGACGCGGAGGCGGGCGAGTGAGGTCAAGGCGTCGGAAGCTCGAACGCTCGGTGGGCCTGCTCGCGGCGGTATCGGTGCTGCTGACTGCGCAGGTGCCGCAGGCGGTGCAGGCCGAGCCCGGCCGACGCGTGGCCGCTGAGCTCGAAACCGGGCGCATCGGGCTCGAGGTTTACGCCGAGCGGGGCGAATTCATGCTGTGGCTGCGCGACGGCGACGGCGAGATGCAGCCGCTCTTGTTTCCCGGCGACCCGGGTGCAACCCGGACGACGGTTCGCGACGGCGCGCGCACGCTGGTGCTCGGTCGCTCGGCGCGTCTGCAGCTCGAGCAAACCGAGGTGCGCGACCCTGGGCCGGCGGGAGACCGTGCCGAGTCGGGGGGTGCCGGTGAGCCTGCTTCCAAAGGCGAGTCTGCAACGGACGAGCGCGGTCGAGCGGTTGGGCGCCCGGTTGTGTATCAGCGGTTTGGTGGCGAGGAGCTCGAGATCGAGCGCGTGTTCGAGCCGATTCGCTCGCGTGGTGCCGAGGAGCCCGACGCAGTTCGTGTCGTGATGCGGCTACACAACCGAAGCGAGCACAGCCGCGAGTTGGGAGTGCGGTTACTGCTCGATACGCACCTCGGTGAAGATGCCCCGAGAGAGGTGGGGCATTTTCGACTGCACCGCGCGACGCCGGTGCGGTTCGAGCATGAGCTGCATCCCGAGCGGGACTCGGTGCGGTACTGGTTCTCGCGTTCACCCGAGCAGCCGGAGCTCACCCTGCAGCAATCATTGTTGGGCGAGGGCGTCACCACGCCCGACCGGGTTGTGTTCGCGAACTGGAAGCGGCTTTACGAGAGCTCCTGGGACTATCGGGTGCTCCCGGCGAGACGGTTCAGCGCGCCCCCATACTCGTTGAACGACTCGGCGGTTGCGGTGTACTACGATCCGATCGTGGTGGAAGCGGGTGAAACGCGCGAGATTGCGATAGTGCTCGGTGGGTACGCTCCTACCGGACACTACGAGCTCGAGGAGCCCCCGGTGGATGTCGCCACGGTCCGAGAGCCGGAGGAGCTCGAGGCGGAAGCTCGGATGCCGGCCGTTGCGGCGTTGCGGATGAGCGCCGAGGAGCGCGAGCGTTACCTCGAAAAGCTCGAAGAAATCAATGCTTTGATCGAGGAGCTCGATCGACAGGTTGAACACCCGGCCGAGCTCACGCGCAAGCGACTCGACGAGCTGCGCGAACGACTCGAGGAGTTGCGCTCGGCGCAGTGATCATGGCCAGGGCGAGATCAAAGGGACTCAAGCGCGCAGAACGACTCTTTCGACGCAGACGCTATAGCGAGGTTATTCGCCTGCTCGAGCCGCAGGTGTTCATGTATCGCGACCGTCCGCGCTTCTATTACTATCTCGGCGTTTCGTGTCTACACAACGGGGATTTCGGGGGAGCCTACTCCTACCTGCAGCGCGCACAGCAGCTCGACGCCGAGGATAGCGATACCGCGCTCGCGCTCGCCGCGATCGCTATGCGGCGCCGGCAAACCGATCTCGCGCTGCGTTTGTATCTCTCGGTGCTCGATCAAGATCCCAAAAACCGTGTCGCGAAGCGTGGCCTGGCTGCGTTGCGGCGCGCCGAGGACGAAAGCGAGCTGGCCGAAGAGCTCGATCAGGAAGGAATCACTCGCTACCTGCCGTCTCCCGGAGCGTACGTTCCGCGACCGATCTCGATCGCGGTGCTCGCGGTCTTGCTTTCGGCGGGGCTGCTTGCGACCTTGCCTTTGGTGTTCGAGCGCGTGCAGTCGCCGCCTCCGCCCGATCGAGACGGCGTCGAGGTACTGGAGCTCGACCGCATGCAGCAGGACGTTGTGCAGTACGAGGGCGAGTTCGAGTACGTGATGAGCGCCGACGAAATTAGGGACACCTTCGAGCTCATCGGTCGGTACTTCAACGAGCATCGCGACAACGAAGCCCGTCGCGAGATCAATCGCGTGCTGCATTCCAACGCGCAGCAGGAGCTCAAGGAGCGCGCGCGGATGCTCTCAGACTACCTGAGAACTCCGAGCTTCACCGACCTCGATCCCGAGGACAGCTTCAGCTACGATGAGGTGATGTCCGAGCCCCGGCTGTATGACCGCACCTTTGTGCGATGGCGTGGTAGGGTCGCGAATCTGGAAACGAACGAGGAAGATATTCGGTTCGACTTCCTGGTGGGCTACGAGGACGAGCGCGTTCTCGAGGGGATTGTCCCGGCGCGGGTGAGTTTTTCGGCGCGCGTCGAGCCCGCGATGCCGGTTGAACTCATCGGGCAAGTGATCATCAATAACGGCATTTCCGCTCTCGAAGTTACATCGATCCGGCGGATCTCGCCGTAGGCAGAACTGAGCGAGGCGGTGCAATAGATGCGAGCGGTGGTACAACGAGTCGGGCGGGCACGGGTCTCGGTGGGCGAGCGCGAGACCGGGCGAGTAGGGCACGGTATTCTGGTGTATCTCGGAGTTGCTTCCGAGGATGACGAGACGGACCTCGAGTACATGGTTGAAAAGGTTCTCAACCTCCGGATCTTCGAGGACGATGCCGGCAAGATGAATCGTTCGGTACTCGATACCGGTGGCTCGGTCTTGGTGATCTCACAGTTTACCTTGTACGGCGACACCCGCAAAGGTCGTCGACCGTCGTATAACCGTGCCGCACGCCCGGACTACGCCGATGCGCTGTATCAGCGCTTCGTGGAGGCGATCGCCTCGCGTGGCGTGCAGGTGGCCACCGGCGCGTTTCAGGAAGTAATGGTGGTGAGCAGCGAGAATCTTGGCCCGGTCACGATTCTCGTCGATTCGAAAAAGGAGTTCTGAGTGGCCGGGTGCGGCACCCAAAGCCGGCCGCGGCCTTCGCATACCCTACAGAAACAACCTACATAAAGAGTTTCGGCGACGAAAGGTAGGTGCGGGCGTGAAATTCGTCGAAGAACGGGGAGAGCGACTGCTCCTCGTTCATGCGCATGATGAGCTCCGCGCTGAGGCGCGCCGAGGACACCACGTGCAGCGACGGCAGGCGGTGCTTGATCTCGTCGGTGACCTCGAGCGTGTCTGTTACGAGGATGGTATCGAGCATGCCGTTGTCGTGAAGCCACGCGAGGCGATCGAGCGCCGGCCCGGAGAACACCGGGTGAATGATCGCGATGTGGATCTTGGCGACCTCGCGGTTCTTGAGCTCCTGCGCAAGCGTGTAGATCGAGCCGCCGGTGTCGATCATGTCGTCGACAATCCAGACCTCTTTGCCCTTAAGCGAGGAGTCGGTGAGAATAGTGGTAGACTCCACGGTGTTCGCCTTGTTGTAGTCGCGCTGCTTGTGCGCGATAACGAGGTGCGTGCCGAATGCGCGAGCGTACTTTTTCGCGATGCCTTCGCCGCCGGCATCTACCGAGCAGAACAGCCAGTGGTTCTGCACGCGCTCGCTGAGTACACTCGTCGTCTTGATAAAGTTGTCGGCGATATACTCCTGAACCAACGGAATCGCCGGGACATCGTCTATCGCGCAGAGTCGTGGGTCTACAACGGTCTTAGATTTATCGGAATGTAGCTGATAGGTGATGATGTGGTCGACCCCGAGACTCATCAAGGTTTTGTAATGCACCCAGAACCCGACCGAGTTCCGCCGGGTGGTGCGGTCGGAGCGCGAGGCGCTGCAGTAAGTTTCAAACAGCGTGATCCGCTGCGGTTGCGCACGCCGAATCGCGTCGATGCAGTGATACAGCTCCATCTTGTTCTGCTCGACGCTAAGATGCTGGTTGTTTCGCCCCGCCTGCGCAAATAGAAAGACGTCACGGCCTCGTACCGAGCTTTGAAGCTCAACCTCGATCTCGCCGTCGGCGAACTGCACCGGCCGTAGGTCGCCCACGTAGTTCTCGCGCCTGTGGCGGGCGTGAAAGTCGGGGAAGGTCTCGAGTTGGTGGGCTACACGGGCGGCGTAGTCGTGCATCGAGCGCGTCGAGAGAAGTAACAGATCGCCTCGCATGCTCTGTAGCATAGCGGAAGTTGTATTGACCTGCAAGATATGCGCCCGATACTATGCCTCAAGACAAGCAGTATGAAATTGGCGCCGGTTAATACTTAGTAGAGAGCCGTCGCGCTCATCCAATAGATTATCCGGTCAGCGAGGATTCCAATGGCGAAGAAAGAACAGTTTAGTGCTCCGAGCAACCAAGAGGAGCGCGTTCGCGCGCTCGAAGCGGCCCGGTTGAACATCGAGAAGCAGTACGGCAAAGGCTCGCTCATGAAGATGAACGAAGGGCGGCAGGTGCAGAACATCTCGGTGATTCCCAGCGGCTCTATTTTGCTCGACGAGGCGCTGGGGCTCGGCGGCTACCCGAAAGGCAGAATCGTGGAGGTGTACGGCCCTGAGTCATCGGGTAAAACGACGCTCGCGCTGCACGCCATCGCCGAAGCGCAGAAACAGGGCGGTATCGCCGCGTTTATCGACGCCGAGCACGCACTCGACCCCATATACGCCGGTCACCTCGGGGTCAATATTGACGAGCTTTGGGTCTCGCAACCGGATACCGGCGAGCAGGCGCTCGAGATCGCCGAGTCGCTGGTGCGCTCCGGGGCTGTGGACATCATCGTGGTCGACTCGGTTGCCGCATTAACGCCGCAGGCCGAGATAGAGGGCGAGATGGGCGACTCGCATGTGGGGTTGCAGGCACGGCTCATGAGCCAGGCGTTGCGCAAGTTGACCGGAACGCTCCACAAATCCGGCACCTGTATGATCTTCATCAACCAGATTCGGATGAAGATCGGCGTGATGTTCGGGAACCCCGAGACCACGACCGGCGGAAAGGCGCTCAAGTTCTACTCGTCGGTACGATGCGAGGTTCGGCGCATCGAAACCATCTCGAAGGGAGCCGATGAGGCGATCGGCAACCGCGTGCGCGTGAAGATCGCGAAGAACAAAGTGGCGCCTCCGTTTCGCAAGGTAGAGCTCGAGTTGATGTTCGGCACCGGGCTCTCGGCTGCCGGTAGTTTGCTCGACGCCGGGGTGAAGTACAACATCTTCCAGAAAAGCGGCAGCTGGTACTCGTACGGCGATGAACGAATCGGGCAGGGACGCGACAACGTGAAGCAGTTTCTCGAGAATAATCCCGAGATCGCCGCCGAGGTCGAGGCGAAACTGCGGAAGATCATGTTCTCGACGGGCGACGAATCGGCCGCGGACGCGGGCTCCGCCGCCGGATCCGGGGGCGACTCCGACCGCGCCTCAAGCGGCGGCAGTTCAAGCGGCGGCAGTGCAAGCGGCGGCGGCGCGAAGGCAGGCTCAAGCAGCAGCGGGAGCTCGAACTCCAAAGCGCGTTCGGGCTCCTCAACCAAAAAAGCCTCCTCGGGCTCGCAGGCCGGCGACGGCCAGGTCGGCGGCCGGGTCGACGATGCCGATGCTGCGGTGGAAAGCGCCGCTGAGGTAGTCGCCGAGTCGAGCGAGTCCGCTCCGGCCGAGGACGAGCTGTTTTAAACGAGGGTGTTCTGAGCGCGATCTATATTGGGCTCGGCAGTAATCTCGGCCGCCGCGAGGCGACGCTCAAGGCGGCGGTGAGGCTGCTCGATCTGGAGTTTGAGGATCTCGAGGTGGCGCGCCTGTACGAGAGCGAGCCGCAGTACGACCGTGAGCAACCGCGCTTTCTCAACACCGTGGTACGGCTGCGCACCTCGCTCGGACCGCTGGCGTTGCTCGAGCGGCTGCTCGCGATCGAGCGCGCCTTGGGCCGCGAACGCGACGCAGCTCGGCCGAAAGGCCCGCGCACGCTCGACCTCGACCTGCTGCTGTATCGCGACTGGGTTGTGCGTCACCCGCGGCTGGTCGTGCCGCACCCCGGTATTTCCGAGCGTGTGTTCGTGTTGCTTCCGCTGCTCGAGCTCTGCCCGCGAGCGTATAACCCCGAAACCGGACGCAGATATCGCGACGATCTTGATCGACTCACGCTCGAAGGGATTTACCCAATCGACGGGTAACGGTATAATCTCCGCACCCGGTACTATCATCTATGCAACCACAAGAGACGCCCAGAAACGAGACGGAGTCGCACGCGGTATTTAAGTTACAGGACTTCGAAGGTCCGCTCGACCTCCTGCTGTTCCTTATTCGCCGAAGCGAGATCAATATCTACGATATTCCGATCCACGAGATCACCGAGCAGTACCTCGAGTATCTACGCACCGGAGAGCGCGCCGATCTCGAGAACTTAACCGAGTTCTACGTCATGGCCGCAACGCTGCTTCACATCAAGTCGCGTATGCTGCTACCGAACGACGCCGAGCTCGGCGATGAGCTCGAAGATCCGCGTGCGGAGCTCGTAGAGCGTCTCATCGAGTATCAGAAGTATAAGAAGCTCACCGATATCATGATCGAGCGCGAGAAACACAGCGAGTGGGTGCTCGATCGCAAAAAGAAAGAGATCGCGCTGCCGTTTCCGGAGGAAGACGATGTATGGGAACAGATGGACGTCTGGGATCTCTTCAAGGCGTTCTCGGCGATTCTCGAGACGGTTTCCGACGACCGCATCATAGACCTCTACGAAGAGGTTTCCATCAACGAGAAGATTACCTTGATCAACGAGTTGCTCGACCGAAACGAGCAGTTCCCGTTCACCGATCTCATCGTACGGTCCGACTCCAGAATGGAGATCGTCTGTGCGCTGCTCGCGATCCTCGAGACGGTCAAGAGCCGCAAAGTGAGGATCTTTCAAAACCGCTTGTTCGGCGACATCATGGTACGGCGTGGCCCTGGGGAAGTGCTCGATGGAGCTGAGTAAAGAAACCGCTATCCTCGAGGCTATCTTGCTGCTGGAAAGCGAACCGGTAACGCTCGATCAACTCGCCAAGATCGCAAAGCTCGACCGCACCGTGATCGAGAGCTGCGTCGGCGTGCTGAACGAACGCTACGCCGATGAGGCGCACGGCATCGAGCTTGTGCAGCTCGCCGAGGGCTATGTGCTGCAGCCCAAACTCGAGCTGTGGGAGAATCTGCGCGACCGCTACGGGAAGCGCAACGAGAACAAGCTTTCTCGGGCCGCGATCGAGACCCTTTCGATCATCGCGTACTCCCAGCCGATTACACGCGCCGAGATCGAGGGCCTGCGCGGCGTCTCGCCCGACGGCATGATCCGGCTGCTGCTGCAGCGCGAGCTCATACAAGAGATCGGCCGTAAGGATGCGCCCGGGCGTCCGGTACAGTACGGCACCACAAATGAGTTTCTGAAGCTCTTTCGGCTCGCGAGCATAAAGGATCTGCCGCGGCTCGACGAGCAAGACCGTCGACGGTTCGAGCTCGAAGACTCGGAATGACCGCTACGAAACGCTTATGAAGAAGACGAACGAACAGTGGCCGATGCGCCTGCAGTTGTTTATGGCGAAAGCCGGGGTGGCCTCACGCCGACGCTGCGAGCGGATAATCGAGGAAGGCAGGGTTGCGGTCAACGGACGTCTGATCGTGCGCCAAGGCGAGACGGTGGGGCCCGAGGACGTGGTAACGCTCGACGGCACGCGTTTGCGTATCAGCGCGAACCCGATCTACCTCGCGATGAACAAGCCGCCGCGTTACCTGTGCAGCAACCACGATCCCGAGGGCCGGCCGCTGGTGCTCGACCTACTGCGAGACACCGTGAGCGAACGCTTGTTCACGGTGGGCCGGCTGGACTTCATGTCGACCGGGCTGATCCTGCTCACAAACGACGGCGAGTTTGCGCGTGCGGTATCGCATCCGTCGAGCAGAATCGAGAAAGAGTACCTCGTTGAGACTCGCAAACCGGTCGCCGAGGAGCTGCTGGAGCGCTACCGGCGCGGTATCCAGATAGACGGCGAGACCTATCGGCTCAAAGACTACCGCGTGAAGAACGCTCGACGGGTGCACCTGGTGCTCGAAGAAGGCAAGAATCGCGAGATCCGGCGGGTGTTCGCGCATTTCAACGTTGCCCTTAAGCGCGTGCATCGGGTGCGCATCGGAACGCTCTGGCTCAGCAATCTCTCGCCGGGAATGTTTCGGCCGCTGAACGATCGCGAAATCAAGAAACTGCTCGCGCTCGCTGCGGATCGCTCCGGCGAACCGAGTGAATCCGGGGGACGGAGGGCGCACGGTAAGCAGGATTCCGAGTAAGCCGGCCGCGCGACCCGACCGCCTCGGGCCCCGGGGCTCGGGCTGCCCGGGCCGGCAACGCGAAACACAGGCACGCAGCGGAAGCGCGCACCGAAACCTATCGCTGGAGGGGAGATGATTGTTGCAATAGACGGACCGGCCGGTAGCGGCAAAAGCGCGATCGCACGCATGGTCGGCGAAAACACCGGGTTCACCTACATCAACTCCGGGCTGTTCTATCGCGCGCTCACGCGCAAGGTGCTCGATCACGGTCACGATCCGGCCGACCGTGAGGCGGTGCTGAGCGTCGCCGAACACAGCACGCTCGATTGGAAAGACAACGCGGTGTACCTCGACGGCCGGCCGGTCTCGGAGGCGCTGCTGCGCACCGACGAGGTCGACCGGCATGTCGCGCAGGTATCTTCGTTTCCACAGCTGCGCGAATTGGTCAACACTGCGTTGCGTAAATCGGCGCAGAAACAGGACAGCGTGGTGGAAGGGCGCGACATTACCACGGTAGTGTTTCCCGATGCCGAGGTGAAGATCTATCTCGATGCCGGTATAGAGGCGCGCGCCGAGCGCCGCTACCGCGAGAACACCAGCGGTTTAACGCTCGAGGACCTCAAAGCCGCGATAGCCGAGCGCGATCGGCTCGACCGCGACAAGCAGCAGGGCCGGTTGCGGGTGAGCGAGGACGCGGTGTATTTGGATACCTCGGACTTGACCATCGATACAGTTTATGACACAGTTATGGAAACAATTCGGTTGAAACGTTAATCAGGAGAACTAGTAGGTATCATGGTAGAGAAGGAAGCGCAGAACACAGAGTCGCTCGGTGAAACTGTTCCGGAGGAGACTCGTGACGAGTTTCTAAAAACCATCGACGAGATGGAGGTAAACCAGCCCGAGGTTGGTGAGCTGATCAGCGGGACGGTTGTGTTAGTCGGCTCAGAAAACGTGTTCATCAACATCGGCTATAAATCCGACGGAAAAGTTGCACTCGATGAGTTTGAAGAACCCCCGCAGGTCGGAGATGAGGTCGATGTCGTGCTTCAGAGTCGTGACGCACGATCCGGCGGTGTTCCGGTTTCGAAGCGCAAAGCCGATGAACGGGTGTTCTGGAAAGAGCTGAAGCAGGCCTTTCAGGATCACATTCCGGTAGACGGCAAGGTTACGCGCAGCGTAAAAGGTGGGTTCGAGGTACAGATCCACCCCGGGGTGCGAGGGTTCAACCCCATCTCGAAGATGGATACGCACCGTATTGAGAATCCCGACGAGTACGTCGGCCTCGAGTCCAAGTTCTACGTTGAGCGTTTGTATAGCGAAAACCGTGTAAACATCATTCTCTCGCGCCGCGCATGGCTCGAGGAAGAGGTGCAGCGCAAGCGCGAAGACTTCTTCAAGAGCGTCGATATCGGTGATGAAGTAACCGGCGTAGTAAAGACCTTCACCTCATTCGGGGCTTTTATAGACCTCGGCGGCTTCGACGGATTGCTCCATATCAACGACATGAGCTGGGGCCATGTTACCCGCCCGAAAGACATCGTCAAAAAAGGCGAGGAGCTCACGCTCAAGGTGATCCGCATGGAGCCCGAGGAGCAGAAAGTCAATCTCTCGCTACGGCACATGACTCCCGATCCGTGGGAGAGCTTCGAAGACAAGTACCATATTGACGACGTGGTGCCGGGCCGTGTTACCAAGCTTGCCGATTTCGGTGCGTTCATCGAGCTCGAGGAAGGCATCGAGGGCCTTGCGCACATCTCGGAGCTGTCCTGGGTTAAGCGCATCAATCACCCGAAAGAGGTCTTGAAGCCCGGCGACGAGGTCGAGACTAAGATCCTCGACTACGATATCGCTCAAGGGCGTGTTTCGCTCGGTCTCAAGCAGGTACTCCCCAATCCGTGGGAAAGCATGGCCGAGCAGTATCCGGCCGGTACGCAGCTGGTTCGCCCGGTGAAGAAGATCACCAACTCGGGGGCGTTCATCGAGTTGGAAGAGGGCATCGATGCCTTCCTGCATATCGACGACCTCTCCTGGGCAAACCGTCCGCGTAACGTCTCGGACGTGCTCACCGAAGGCGAGGATGTTGAGGTGGTAGTGCTGTGGGTTGACCCCGACAATCGCAACATTCGCGTCGGCGTCAAGCAGCTGTCGGAAGACCCCTGGGCAACCTTGAAACAAGTATCGCAGCGTCGCGAGATTATCGAGGGCGAGGTCACCAACATCACCGATTTTGGGCTGTTCCTCCGCGTCTACGGCGGCATCGAGGGCTTGTTGCACAAGAACAACCTCACCGATCCGCGCGTGGAACCGTACGAGCAGGCGGTTAAGAACATCTCGGTCGGCGACAAAATTAGCGTCGTCATTACCGAGATCAACCCGTCGAAGCAGCGGCTTTCGCTGTCGGTTCGCGAGCTCGAGCGCAAAGAGCAGCGCGAAGAGATGCAGAAGTACATTCACGACTCGGGAGACGAGGACACTTTCACGCTCGGTGAGTTCTTGAAGGACAAAGGCGAGGTGTAACGCCGTGCGTGGGTCTGCAAGGAAATGGTTAAGACGAACATTGATCCGCAGAAGTTCGAAACCTTCATTGAGATCAACACCTTAATCAATTCGTATTATGCAGACCCTCGCGCCCTGCTTCAACGTATTCTCGAATCCGCCACGCGCTTAACCGGCGCGGAGGCGTCTTCTCTGCTGCTGCTCAACCCCGAGACCGGAAACCTGCATTTCGAGATTGCGCTTGGTTCTAAGGGCGCCGAGGTCAAGCAGTTCAGTCTCAAGCGCGGCGAAGGGATCGCCGGCTGGGTTGCGGAGCACAATCGATCCTTGATCGTCAACGACGTGACGCAGGACGAGCGCTTTCAACCCCAAATCAGCTCAAGCATTGAGTTCGAAACATCGGCTATTCTCGCGGTCCCGATGCGGATCGAGGATCGCTGCGTCGGCGTTCTCGAGATGGTGAACAAAACCGAAACCGGGCAGTTCACCGAGGACGACCGACAATGGCTCGAGATCTTCGCCACCCAGGCGGCGCTCGCGATTCAAAACGCCAAGTCGTTCCAAGCGGTGCGCGACCAGATAGACATCTTGAAAGACCAGATGAACGGAGTGAAGGGGTTCCACACCCTGATCGCCGAAAGCCGGGTGATGCAGGAGAAGCTCGAGCTCGTTTCGCGCATTGCCGAGACCGACTCTTCGGTTTTGATTCTCGGAGAGAGCGGGGTCGGGAAGGAGCTGATCGCCGAGCAGATCCACCAGCGCAGCACCAGGCGACACGGTCCGTTGGTGCGCGTGAACTGCGCCGCGCTACCCGAGCCGCTGCTTGAAAGCGAGCTGTTTGGACACGTCAAGGGTGCGTTCACCGATGCCGACCGCGACCGAACCGGGCGCTTCGAGCTCGCCGACGGCGGGACGATATTTCTCGACGAAATCGGAGATCTTCCACCGGCGCTGCAGGCCAAGATGCTGCGCGTCATCCAAGAGCGCAGTTTCGAGAAAGTAGGCTCGAGCACGCCGAAGAAAGTGAACGTCCGCATCCTTGCGGCTACCAACAAGGACATCGCGAAGGCTGTTGAGCAACGCGAGTTTAGAAGTGATCTGTACTACCGCCTAAACGTGTTGCCGCTCGAGGTTCCACCGCTGAGACGGCGCCGCGAGGATATCCCGGTTTTGGCCGAGTTCTTTTTGAAACGCGTCAATCAAGAAACCAAAAAGCAGGTACAGGGTTTTACCGATGAAGCGATGGAGATCCTCCTGTCGTACTCCTGGCCGGGAAACGTGCGAGAGCTCGAGAATGTAATAGAACGCGCGGTGGTAATCTGCGACAGAAGCTACGTGAGCCCAGCCGAGCTCGCACTCGAGCGCGCCGGCGGCTCAGGCAGTGATCACCAGTACGAGGATAAGTCTCTGAAGGAATCGGTGACACTATTCAAAAGGCATTTCATCCGAAACGCTCTCGAGCGTCACGGTTGGCATCAAACCGAGACCGCGAAAGCGCTCGGCATACAACGAACCTATCTATCTCGTCTGATTAAAGAGCTCGAGATAACGTAATACTGGAGATTTTCAGCAGGAGTTGCAACTATGGCGAAGACCCCGGACGGCGAACAGGCGAAGCCCCGTGTAGCGGATGCGGTATCCGCGTTTCTGCACCGGTTTCGAAAACAGATTATCATTGTCATAGCGGTGCTGTTTGTGGGCGGCATCGGTGCGGTTGTGGTTATGGAGCTGCAGTCGCGCCGCGCAGAGGAAGCACTCGTTCGCATCGAGGCGGTTGAGGAGCAGTATCAAGAGTGGTCGGCCGCTGACGAGGAACAACGTGCAGAGCTCGAACCGGAGTTGTTCGCCGAGATCGAGGCGATTCGCGATCGTTTCTCCGGTACATACGGTGCCTTGCGCGCGGCCTATATCGAGGCCGAGATGCAGTTCGAGATGGGCCGATACTCCGAGGCGCTCACGGCGTTTGAACGAGTAGCCGATCAATATCAAGATGCGCACCTTGCGCCGCGTGCCCTGTTGTACGCAGCGTTTGCAGCAGAGGAGCTCGAGGAGCTCGGGCGCGCTGAGCAACTGTTTCAGCGAATCGTAGAACGCTACGGCGCGGAGACGCCCGAGACACCGCGCGCGTTATTCGGGCTTGCCAGGATCTTCGAGACCGGCGAGCGTTTCGGTGAGGCCGCGGACGCGTACAACGAACTCGTGGAGGAGTACTCCGCGAGCCCATGGAGTAACATGGCCCGCAATCGGCTGATCGTGCTGCGGGCCGAGGAACGAATCTAACCGGCTCCGCGTAGCATTACCCGGTAGCATTACCCGTGCGCCGCCCGCGGAAGGGCGGGTGCAGTGCAATCGCGGAGTCTAAGGCTCGGCATGATGTGAAGCAAATCGGAGCGTTTCGCCGTTTTCGTTTTATCCCGCGATTGGCCGTCGTGTTGGGCGGTCTTTTGGGCGTGGGCGTCTTAGCTCTCACCGTCGTAGGATGCGGTCTTCCGAGTGTGCCGTTCCTGGAAGAGCCGGTGAAGCTCGACGAAGAAGGCACCGTGATTCGCTTCAGGCATGCGTCGGATAACGACGACGTCGATGAGTTTCGCGGGTACGAGCTGTACTACAAGTTCTATACCGACGACGGTGACCAGTTGATTGACGACCAGTTCCAGGCCGATGACGACTTCATCCGCGATTCGCCGCGTTCACCGAATCCGAACCGTTTGCGGCAGCGCGGGTATCGGCGAATCCGTTCACGCGGTGCTACCGGCACCGGGGCGCAACCGCTGCTTGCAGGAGCGAGCGGCTCGGTGCAATACGACCTGTTTTTTCCGTATGACTCGGAGGTTGACGATCCGCTGATAGACGAAAACGACGCCTACGCGCTGTATCTGGAAAACGGTAGCCCTCAGCCGGGGGACTCTCGGCGGCTTGCGCGTGGCCCGAATGTAGAGGATGCCGAAGGGGTCGCGAAGCCGTTCTTTCCGTTCGAGCGTGAAAACGATATCGAGACCGGATATTCCGCCGGCGACGCCGATTTCGGTGCCGGCAGTACTCGGTTTGTGACGGCAATCGACGAAAACAATCGTATCGAGATCGCGATCTACGGGCTTGCGT
The DNA here is from genome assembly GCA_003552185.1 of Spirochaetaceae bacterium. Classification (GTDB taxonomy): domain Bacteria; phylum Spirochaetota; class Spirochaetia; order DSM-27196; family SLAA01; genus B1Sed10-166. The sequence continues at coordinate 581 of PUOW01000187.1, read as the reverse complement.
ACGGCAGAACCACCGATTTCGAGGTGATCTACAGCGCGCCGGCGTTTTTAGGCCGTATTGACATTTTTCCGCAATAACGCAGGAAGGAAACTATGGCTACGTACTACTTAAACATCGGGCTCACGTACATGGTAATTGGGTTCGGCATCACGTTGTGGTTCTATTACGTCCTGCGTAGACCGTTTTTGGGGCGCTTCTGGGGCGCGCTGGTCTTGGGACTGGTGGGAGCGTTTCTCGGCGGTGTGATCGACTTTTACTTCGAAGACCTGATTCAGCGGTTGGCCAATCTCAACAACGTGAATATCTTTCCACCGTTGATCACGTCCTTCGTGCTGATGTGGGTGTTTTCAAGCGTGAGCAGCGGCTCGGAACGCCGATGAGCCGATAAGACGTAAAATCGGGAGCGACGTGAAATCAAGAGTGGGATTGCGTCACATGCACCACTTCCGATAATACATATTCGGTCTACTCATTGGTTCGGTCTGCATGGGAGGCCGAGTTCCTGGGGTGCTTCTGGGGAGAATATGAAGAAACCCGATAAACACGATAAGCACGATAAGCACAACGAGGCGGACGATCCG